>NZ_JBSFVR010000175.1:0-15156 GCF_053592415.1 Streptomyces sp. NPDC002690
GCCGGACATCCGGCTCGGGCCTTTCGCAACACGCTTTACGATGCGTCACTCAACGGACGGCGCCCGCCGTCCATTTCGGCGCCCCGTACTGATAGGCGCCCAGGCTCGGCGTCGCGTCCGTCGAGCCGTCGTTGATGCCCGGCAGGGCGATCGCCTGCCCGCGGGCGGGGGAGTCGGCGGTCAGCCGGAAGTCGTGCCCGGCCGCGTCGACGAAGAGCGGATCCGTCTCGGCTGGGAGGTTGTTGGAGAGCACGAGTCCGCCGTCGGTGGCACCGGTCAGACCGCGGATGGCGCCGACGTTGTTGTAGATCTTCGTCCCGGTGGACTGCCCCGGCTCCTTGACGTAGAACAGGGTCATTCCGCCGGTGTTGTTGTACACGCCGTTGTCGTGCGAGCCGGTGCCCAGACCGTTCAGCATCACGGTGCCCTCCCGGTTGCCCCAGCCCACGTTGTTCGCGATCACCAGGTCGCTCTGACCGTTGTCGGCGTAGACACCCGAGATCCCGAAGGTGGTGAGCGTGGTGGCCGGCTCCGGATCGTGCAGCACGTTGTGGTCGATGGACGTCCCCATCATGTAGGCGCTGCAGCAGGTGTAGATCGCGGCGACGTCCAGGCTGAGGCGGGCGTACCCCGAGATGTCGTTGTACGCGATCAGGTCCTTGCCCGGGGCGAGGCCCTCCACCGTGTTCCACTGGAGGTTGATGCCGCTGCGGCCGACCCGGCTGATCGTGTTGTGCGTGACCGTCTGGCTGTTGCCCTGCACGGCGACGCCCGCCGCGTACGTCCCCATGTAGTCGACGTCGTGGATGACGTTGTTCGTGGCGGTGTTGTTCTGTCCGCGCAGCGCGATGCCGTTGCCCGCGCTCAGTGACAGGTCACTGTTGACGATGGTGTTGTACGTGCCGTCGAGGACGATGCCCGTGTCGCCGACGCCGCGCGTCACCGTGCTGCCGCAGTCCGTCGCGCCGCGCGTGATGTCGGTGTAGTGCGACAGATACGTGCCCTTGATCCCGTCCAGCGTCACGCCCGTGCTGGTCGGCCCCGTTCTGATGGTGGCGGCGAACAGCCCGACGTCCGCCACCGTGGTGTGGCTCGCGGCCGTCAGGTCGAAGGCGAGCGCGCGGGACCTCGCCTCGACGGTGTGCGCGGCGGGGTCGTCCTCGCTGTAGAGGTACAGACGCTTCGCGGAGGGATCGTAGAACCACTCGCCGGGCCGGGAGAGTTCACCGATCTTCCCGGCGAGGGCGTACCGCGTTTCACCGGGTACGACCTTGTGCACGCACGGGGGCGCCACGTCGAGCGTCACCGAGCCGACGGCGGAGCTCTGCACCGTGCCGGTCGCCGAGATGTACCAGTAGCCGGTCAGGGCCCGCGCGCCGTTCCAGTACCCGGCGGGCCGGGTCAGCGCAGCGTCCGCGATGGTCGCGTCCGCGCTCCCGGCGCCCGCGTACTCCAGCGTGGGGTCGAGCAGGTCGAGCCCCGGGTAGGGCCACTGCGCCTCGACTCCCGCCTTCTTGTCGGTGAAGACCTGCACGGTCGTCACGTCGGAGCCCAGGTCGACGGAGGTGCTGTAGACGTGCCCCGCCGCCACGGCGTCGCTGAACGCCGAGTCCTGGGCGTACGGATCAGTCGCGGCGATCTCGGTGACGTCCGCGCCGGTGACCGGCGAGAAGCCCCGCACCGGTGCGGTCCCGCTCAGCGTCACCGTCGCACCCGGCGCCGCGCGGTAGGTGATCGGCAGGGCGGCGGTGCCCGACCGGGCCGGTACGACGGTCTCGGCGTAGGTGCCGGACTGGATCAGACAGGTGTCTCCGGGCCCCATGACGTCGGCGCACCGCTGGATGTGCTGGAACGCCTGGCCCGGGGTGGTGCCCTGGCGGGAGTCCAGGCCCGACGGACCGACGTAGTAGACCGTGCCGGCCAGGGGCTTGTGCGGGTGCGGGTGGGCGCCTGCCGGAACGGCGGCCACCACCACAAGGAGCGAAGCGAGCAGGGTGGCTGCGGACCACGGACCCGTACGGGGGCGTGGCCACCATCTTCTCGACACTGGATGGTCCTTTCTCTGCGGGACTTTCGACACACGGCCTCGGAGGGGAGCGATCCGCCCGCTCATCCCTTCACCGCGCCCACCGTCAGACCGCTGATGATGTGGCGCTGCATGTAGATGAAGAAGATGATCACGGGCGCGACGGCGAGGAGAAGGTTGGGGAACACCTTCGTCAGGTCGGTGGAGTACTGGCTGATGCCCGCGTAGATCGCCGTGGTCACCGTGTAATGACCCGACGACGGGCTGAGCAGGATCTGGGGCGAGATGAAGTCGTTCCAGATCCCGATGGAGTTGAGGATCAGGACAGTGACGACCGCCGGACGCATCAGCGGGAAGATGATGGTCCAGAACGTCCGGTAGCGGCCCGCGCCATCGATCGTCGCCGCATGGTCGATGTCCACCGGAATCGCGCGGATGAAGCCCACGAACAGGAAGATGCTGACCGGCAGCGTCGAGGCCACGTCGTGCGCGATCAGACCGGTCACGGTGTTGGCGAGACCGATCTCGCGCAGTACGTAGATCACCGGGATGATCACGGCCGCGCCGGGGATGAACGTGCCGGCCAGGAAGTAGAGCAGCACCAGCTGCGTCCGCTTCTTCAGGCTGCGCGCGATCGCGTACGCCGCAGGTCCTGCCAGCGCGATGCACAGGACGTCCACGGTGACGACGAGGAACAGGGTGAAGCCGTAGCCGCCGATGACGTTGTACTGCGGATTGCTGATGGCTTCGGACATGTGCTCGAAGGTCAGCCCGTCGAGGGGGATCGAGAACGGGCTGTCGAGGATGTCGGCCTGCGATTTGAAGGCATTCACGACGAGCAGGTACACCGGCACGATCATGACGACGAACAGCAGGCCGAGAAGCACCAGGCGCAGGGGTGAGCGGGACTCCCGCCGTTCCGCCGGAGAGATCTCCGGGGCCGGAACCGGTGCGGTCCGCGGGGTGCGGCGGATGCTTGGTTCGGTGACGACCACCATCGGCTCCTAACCGGTCGCAGCTTGGTCTTGGCGGTTGCGCAGCGCGGTCACGACCAGGGCGAGCACGGCGGAGACGACCATCAGGAAGACCGCCTGTGCCGTCGCGTAACCGACCTTGGTGCCCTCGAAGGACCGGGCGAGAATGAGATAGGTGAAGGTCTGGGTGGAACCGGCCGGTCCGCCGCCGGTGAGGCTGACGACGATGTCGTAGGCCCTGAGCAGGCCGACCAGGTTCAGGACGGTCGCCACGGTGACCACGGGCGCGATCATCGGGATCACGATGCGCAGGTTGATCTGCCGCCTGCCGGCGCCGTCGATCGCCGCCGCCTCCAGGAGCTCGGCCGGGACGGTCTGCAGGGCGGCCACGAACAGGACGACGTTGAAGCCGAATCCGGCCCACACGATGACACCGATCAGGGTGTACAGCGCGAACCGCTCGTCGAAGAGAAAGCCGATCGGCTCCAGGCCGAACTTGGCGAGGGTGTTGTTCACGGCTCCGTTCGTGCCCAGGATCGCCGCCCACAGATAGCCCAGGACCAACGCGCTGATCACGTGCGGGAAGTAGGCGACGGCGCGGAAGAAGGAGTTCGTACGGGACCGGCCCTTGAGGATCAGCGCGTACACCAGGCCCGCGCCGACCATCAGGACGGTGCCGATCACGGTGATCACCGCGGTCACGTACCAGGCGTCCGTCGAACTCGGGTCGTCGAAGAGGTGTTTGTAGTTCTCCCAGCCGATGAGCTTCGCGGTGGAGAAGCCGTCCCAGTCGGTGAAGCTGAGGTAGACCGCCACGCCCACGGGCACGATCGTCAGCACGGTGTAGAGGAGTACGGCCGGGCCCATCATGCCCAGCGTGACGGCCGCCTCGCGGAACCGGGCCCGTCCGCGGCCGGAGGCGGCGCCTGGGGGCGGGGCGGCGGCGACGGTGGGCGTGGGGGCGGCGACGGTGGGCATCCTGCCGGGCTTCAGTTCTGCGAGTTCCACCACTTGTCCAATCCGCGCGCGGCATCCTTCGCGGAGGTGCCCGTGTACAGGGACTGGATTTGCGTGTTGAGCGCGTCGCTGAACCCGGCGACCGGCTGGTTCTCACCGGACTTCACGAGCACCGACGGCGTCGTGTCGAGGATCTTCTGCACCGCGGTGCCGAGGCTGGACATGGGGTAGGCGAAGCCCGTGCGCATGTTGCCGTCGGCTGCGAGCTGGCTCCGGATGGCTTCCTCGTCGGTGACGAGCCACTTGACGAACTCGATCGCCTCGGCCTTGTGGTGCGACTGGTCGACGACGGTGTAGGGGTTCGAGACGTTGCCGAACTGGCCGGACGGGTAGGCGCCGTCCGTCGGCATCGTGAAGACCCCGATCTCGTCGCTCTTCTTCGCCGCGTCCGCCGCGGGCACGAAGAAGGAACCCATCATGTACATCGCCGACTTGCCGTCGAGGAACGCCGTCTGCCCGTCGGTGTAGGTCAGTCCCAGCGCGCTCTTCTCCAGGTACCCCTTGTCGATCCACTGCTCGTAGCGCTTCAGGTACGGCACATAGCCGCTGTCGGCGAAGGAGACGTCGCCGGCGTTGCGCTGCTTGATCCACTGCGGGTTCTCGGTGAGCACACCGGCGTCGGCCATCATCGAGAACTGCCCGCCCGTCACCCACTGGCCGGCGGTCTGCAGCGGCTTGTAGCCCGCGTCCTTCAGACTGCCCATGGCGGCGGTGAACTGATCCAGCGTCCGGATCCGTGAGGCGTCCACACCGCCCTTGGCGAAGGCCGCCTTGTTGTAGAAGACCAGTGACTGGATCTGCTCGCCCACCCCCACCATGTACGTCTTGCCGCCCACGGCGTACTGGTCGGCCAGGGGTGTGTCCTTCGTCCACGCCTGGTCGGAGAGGTCGGCGAAGAGTTTGGCGGTGTCGGGGGACGGGACGATCTGCTGGGCGATGTCCGGCGGATCGCCGGCCGCGAGGTCCTGGGTGAGCTTGGCGTTGGCGGAGACCGTTCCTGTCAGTTCCAGCTTCACGTGCACGCCGGGATGGCTCTTCTCGTACGTGGCGAAGAGGCCCTTCCAGTACTGCTCCGTCAGGTTCGGCGAGATGTTGACGATGATGCGGAGAGTCGTGCCCCCCGCGGCCTCGTCGGACCCGCTCCCTCCGCAGGCGACGGCGGATGCCATCACGAGCGGAGCCACGGCGAGTGCGGAGGCTCGGTGCCACATGGTTCTCATCGGACACGCTCCATTGCGTAGTCATGAATGATCGACGGCTGACGTGCAGCGCGGGCGGTCATGGGAGTTCGGCAGGAAGGGGGTGGGGTGCCGCGTCCGGACAGTGCGGTCGGCTCCCGATAAGTGATTGCAATAATCGCCTATCGATTGTTGATGCTAGGGGTGGCACCCCGCATGTTCAAGGGTGCTGCCGAAACCGCTTGCTCCCGGTCCCGCGCCGCCCGGACGCGTGCACGTGGCCTCGTACTCCCGGCCGCGTGCACGCGGTCGCTCATACGGTCGACTCGACCGGCTCCAGGAAGAGTTCGATCACCGGCAGCAGCACGTCGGGCCGTCCGGTGGGCAGTTTCAGGGTCAACGTGCCCGGCGGCTGGCTCGGCGGCGCCAGGTTGTTGTGCTCGTGGCGGGCTCCGTCGACCTCGTGGAAGGCGATCTCCGAGCCGTCGTGCAGCAGTTGGGCATAGCGCACCCGCCCGGCCAGGCCAGGGAGATGGACATGCCCGAACGGCCAGGCGAGCAGGTGCAGATACAGCCGGTCGCCGGCCTGTGTGTACAGGGTGTTCGCCGGAGGCGGGAAGGCGGAGGGTCCCGCACCGTGCACGGCGCGGGCGTGCCCGGTGCTCCACTCCGCGATGGCGCGCAAGGTGTCGCGGGCCCGCGGGTCGAGCGAACCCCGCCCGGTGGGGCCGACGTTGAGGATCAGATTGCCGCCGCAGGAGACGGACTGGACCAGCATCCGGACCAACTGGGACGGGTCCTTGTAGTCGTGGTTGTCGCGGTCGTAGCCCCAGGACCCGTTGAGCGTCTGGCACGCCTCCCACCGCACCGGTGCGCCGTCGCGTTCCAGCGGTCGGTCGGGCTGGTACTGCTCGGGTGTCACGTAGTCGCCGGGTATGCCCAGCCGGTCGTTCACGAGGATGCCGGGCCGCAGTTCACGGACCGTCTCCATCAGCTCCTTCGCCCCCCACTGCTCCGGCCCCATGCCCGGGTACGTGAAGTCGAAGAAGAGCAGGTCGATCTCTCCGTAGCCGGTGAGCAACTCGGCCATCTGGCCCCGCATGTACGCCCGGTAGCCCGCCAGGTCCTCCGTCGTCCGGGCGTCCCGCGAGCCGCGCAGCGGATGGTGCTCGTCGACCGGGAAGCCGGGGTGGTGCCAGTCGAGGAGCGAGTAGTAGAGGCCGACCCGCAGTCCCTCCGCGCGCATCGCCTCAGCGAACTCCGCCACCAGGTCCCGGCCGGCAGCCCGCACCGAGGTGTAGTCGGTCAGTGACGAGTCGAAGAGGCAGAACCCGTCGTGGTGCTTGGCGGTGAGTACCGCGTAACGCATCCCCGCCTCCCGTGTCTCGCGGGCGAGTTGGCGTGCGTCGAACAGATCGGGGTCGAACCGTTCCAGGTAACGGTCGTACGCCGCCTGCGACATGGTCTCCCGGCTGCGCACCCACTCGTGGCGCGCGGCGAGGCTGTACAGGCCGAAGTGGACGAACAGTCCGAAGCGCGCGGTCTCGAACCAGCCGCCGGACTCAGTGGTCACGTAAGGCTCCTGACGGATTGACAGCACTAATCGATAGGAGGTTATCTACCATCGATAGGCGATGATGTCACTGGTGTTGCGTGCGGAGAGCGCGCGGAGAGGCATGTGAATGAAGCCGAGCAGCAGTCAAGGAACGGCCGAGACGGGGGAGACCCCGGTCTACGAGTCGATGCGGGCGCCGGTCCACACCGCTTCCTTCCGGAGACCGACCCGGCGGATGGTGGAGGCGCTCGGCGAAGTGAGTGCGGCGACCGCCTGCGCGAAGCTGCACCAGCTGGGCATCACCCGGACCTTCATCGACGGACCTGTGCCACTGCACCGGGAGCCGGACGTCAAGGTCACCGGGGGTGCGGTGACCCTGCAGTTCCTGCCGCAGCGCGAGGACGTCTTCAACGGCGCCGAACAGGAGGACATCGAGCGCAAGACCCCGCTGTGGGGGGTGCTGGAGTCGATCAGACCCGGTGATGTGCTGGTGATCGCGGCGCAGGGGAGCCACTTCACCGGCTGTCTGGGCGACATGCTGGTGCGCTACTTCAAACTGCGCGGCGGCGCCGGGATCGTGGTGGACGGGCGGGTGCGGGACGCGGCTCGGATCCGGGCCCTCGGCGTGCCGGTCTGGTGCACCGGTGTCACCCCGCACTACGCCTCGCAGACGGAGCTCTTCCCCTCCGCGTTCAACGTGCCGGTCGGTGTCGGCGGAACGCTGGTCACACCGGGGGACCTGATCGTGGCCGACGAGGACGGCGCGGTGGTCGTGCCGCAGGACCGGGCGGTCCCGCTGGCCGAGGACGCGCTTCTGCACCAGGACCGCGAGGCGTTCGCGCGCCTCCGCCTCGACGAGGGTGGCCTGCTCTCCGACTACTACCCGCTCACCGGTGCGGGACTGGACGAGTACCTGGCGAGCAGGCCGGCGACCTGAGTGCCCGTGCCGTCCGTACGGGGGCGGTCCGGTCCCTCGTACGGACGGCACGGGCGGCAGCCGCTACCTCAACGAATGCCGTAGTAGAGCGAGTTGTGCGCGGTGTCCGGAAGATAGAGCACGTCGTGACCGTCCGAGTCGCGCCGCACCGCGAGTCGGTCCGCGCTCACGCCGGGGGCGGCGGACTGCGCGGTCCACGCCCCGTCCGCCGACTGCGTCGCGGAGAATACCCGGTCGGTGCCCGAGGTGGTCACGTAGTAGATCCGCTTGGTGTCCGTCGGGTCCCAGGTGATGCCGAGGGCGGCCGCGGTCTGACCGCCGGCGTACACGGTCTTGCCCACCCAGCCGGTGCCGCTCGGATAGGCGTAGTACACACGGAAGTCGCCGCCGCTGTCGGCCGAACGGTAGCGGTAGGCGACCTTCGGCGTGGAGCCGTCGAGGGTGAGCTTGGCGCTCTGCACCGCAGGACCGGTGTAGGCGTTGTCGATGCTCCACTCCTCGCCCGCGGTGAGGTCCTGGATCACGTCGGAGGTGGCGGGCGTGACCGGGGTGGTGACGGTCGCGCCGGTGCTGTCCGCGAAGGCACCGGTCGACGGGTCGTAGGTCAGGTACGAGAGCTGGTGGCGGAACGCGGTCGCCGGCGCCTTCGCCCACTCCCAGAGGATGTGCACCCGGCCGGAGGCGTCCACCGTGATGTCGTCGGGGTACACGGAGCGGTTCAGTACGCCCGCGAAGGTCGCGACCGTGCTCCAGCGGGAAGCGGCGTTGTCCCAGCGGTAGAGCTTGCCGGGGCGCTGGTCGGAGCCGGCACCGACGCGGGCGGCGAGATACAGGTCTCCGTTGGGGGCGGTGGTGATGACCGGGTAGGTGATGCCCACGCCCTGGTCGGGCAGCTCGGACGCGTGGTCGGTGACGTCGCCGCCGGGGGCCTCGGTGCGGTAGTAGCGCCAGGCATTGGCGTGCATGGAGGTGAAGACGTGCAGACGACCGCTGCCGTCGCGGGCGATCGACGGCTGGTTGTGCCCGTTGTCGTCGGCGAACTCGGCCTGCTGCCCGTCGCTGTTCAGCAACGGCAGGCGGCTCCACACCCCGTCCGGGTCGCGCCGGGCGATGGCGGGCCGGTGCGTGGCGGCCGTCGAGCCCGGCTCGTTGAAGGCGAAGTAGGTGTACTGACCGCGGCCCTTGTACGTGGCCGCCGGCGTCCACCAGGCGGCCTGGTTCGACGAGTCCATCGCGTAGGGGACCTTCTCGATCACCGTCGTCGCGGCTGCCGCGCCCTGCGCGGTGTCGGCCGCCCCGGCGGCCGGGACGGCCAGCAGGAGGGCGGCCAGGGCGGTGGCCGAGGCGGTGTACGTGCGTGCCGTGGGACGTCGCATGATGAGCTCCTTTGCTCGTTCGCGGGTGCGGGCGTGGAGATGACGCGGGCGGCGACGGCCCGAGGGCCGGCCGGCCGCGGTCGTCGTGCGGGTGGGATCGGGGGCGGGGCCCGGCGGGGCGTGGGGCGGCCGCGGGGCCCGGACCGCGGTGCCATGGCCCTTCGGGACGGACCGGGCCGGGCTCGTGGGGGCCTCAGCGCTTGATGAGCGCGGCGGCCTCCTCGCCGGCCTGCTTCATCGCGTCCTTCGGCTTCGACGTGCCGACGAGGACGGCCTGCACCTGTTTGGCGACGGCCTCCTCGATCTGAGAGTTCTGCGCGAACTGCCAGAAGGGGCTGCCGGTCGCCGTTTTGGTGATCTTGCTGGTCCACTCCGTGGAGAAAGTGTCCTTGGCGACCTCGGGAGCGGCCAGACCCGCGGTGGTGGACGGCGGCAGCGCGCGTTCGGCGAAGTACTGGGAGGTGGTCGCCAGGTCGGTGGTGGTGTGCAGCGCGAACTCGGTCGCCGCGTCCTGCCCCTTGCCCTTCACGATCGCGATCACTCCGCCCCACAGCAGCGCCTGGGGCGTGTCCCCGGCCTTGAGCACCGGTCGCTCCATCGGCTGCATGGCGTCGGCCAGCGTCTTGTCCTTGGACTGGGCGGAGGTCACGCCCTTGCCGATGATCGCGTCGTCGTAGAAGGCGGCCTTCCCCTGCCCGAACAGGGCGCGCGCGTCGAAACGGTCCACGTCGGCGGCGATCAGCTTCTGGTCGTGCAGCTTCTTGTACCAGGTGACCGCGTCGATCGAGGCGTCGTCGCCTATGGTGACCTTCCCGCCGTCGAGCAGCTTGCAGCCGAAGGTCTGCATCCACGGGAAGATGTCCTTGAGCTGGGCGACCTTGGTGGCGGCGGCGTACGGCACCACACCGCCGCCGAGCCCCTTCAGCTCCTTCAGCGCGGCCTCGAACTCCTCGACGGTGGTGGGGTGCTCCTTGATCCCGGCCTTCTCCAGGAGATGCGAGTTGGCGATGACGCCGATCGAGCCGGTGTTCCACGGCAGCCCGTACTGCGTGCCGTCGTACTTACCGCTGTTCAGCGCCACGTCCGTGTAGCCGCCCTTGCCGGCCACCGCTCCGAGGTCCGCCAGTCTGCCCATCTGGGCCATGGCGGCGAGCCACGCGATGTCCAGGTGCACCGCGCCCGTCGTCTGCCCGCCGCCGAGTTTCAGGGTGAGCTGGCTCAGGTACTCGTTGTACGGGTACGACACCGCGCGGATCTTGGAGTTCTCGGCCTTCTCCCAAGCCGCGATGATCTTCTCGATCGAGGGCTTGGCGGCCTCCTCGTTGAGCGACCACGAGGTGAAGTCGAAGTCCTTGGACTTCGTGTCGCCGGTCGAGGCGGAGCCCGAGCCGGAGGGTGCGCAGGCGCTGAGCACACCGGCGCCCGCCACACCGAGCGCGCCGATGCCGAACATGCGCAGCGCGCCGCGCCGGCTGATGCCAGAGGTGGTCATGATCTCTCCATGGGGAGTGAGCGGGAGGGTAGGAACGTGCGGGCACGGGGTGATCCCGTGTGTTCAGCTCTTGACCGAACCGGCGGTCATGCCGCCGACGAGGTAGCGCTGCAGGAACATGAAGGCGACCACCACCGGGATGGACACCACGAGCGAAGCCGCCATCAACTGGGGCCAGGCGGTCTGGAATTCACCGATGTAGGTGGAGACGAGGCCGGGAGGCAGCGTCTGCTTCTCCTTGTCGGCCAGGGTCAGCGCGAAGATGAAGTCGTTCCAGCCGCGGACGAAGGCGAAGAGCCCCGCGGCGATCATCCCGGGCGCGGCGAGCGGCGCCACGATGGAGTGCAGCGTCCGCCACCGGGACGCGCCGTCGATGGACGCCGCCTCCAGCAGGGCGTCCGGGATGGTGTCGAAGATGCCCTTCAGCATCCAGACGCACAGCGGCATGGTGAACGTGGTGAAGGAGAGCACCAGGGCGGTGTACGTGTTGAGCATGCCGAAGCTGGAGAAGACGGTGTACAGCGTCACCAGCAGCAGTGCCTGGGGAAACATCTGCGAGGCGAGCACCAGGTGCATCAGCGATCGTCGCCCCGTGTAGCGGAACTTGGAGAACGAGTAGCCCATGTACGTGGCGACGACCACGCTCAGTACGGCGGTGATCGAGGCCACGATGAGCGAGTTGACCATGTACTTGATCAACTGGTCGTTGTCGGCCAGGGCCGTGAAGTTGCTGAGGGTGAGGTCGGTGGGTATCAGCCTCGGCGGGAACTGGAAGGTCGACTCGGGGGTGCTCAGCGCGGTGGCGAGCAGCCAGTAGACCGGCAGCAGACCGAAGGCCCCGATGACGACGACCGCGCTCCAGGCGGCGATCCGCGAGCGCAGCAGGTCCTTGCGCATGCGGCGCCGGGCCCTGCCCCCGGGCCGGATGGCGCCCGCGGTCCGCGTGGCGGCCTGCGGCTTCTCGACGGCGGACAGCGGGGTGGAGGTGGTGGAGGTCATCAGGCGTCGCCCTTCCGCTCGGTGATCCTGAGGTACACGGCGACGAGGAGCAGCAGGAGCAGCATCCACAGGCCGCCCAGCGCGGTGGCCCTGCCGATGTCGAACCCCTTGAACGCTGTCTGGTACACGGCGGTCGCGAAGGTCTCGGTGGTGCCGGCCGGTCCGCCGCCGGTGAGGACGTAGATGGTGTCGAAGTGCTGGAAGTTCCAGATGAACTCCAGCAGGAGCACGATCGAGGCGACACCGCGGACCTGCGGCCAGGTGACGTTGAAGAAGCGACGGATCGAGCCCGCACCGTCCATCGAGGCCGCTTCGTGCAGCTCCCTCGGCACGGTCTGCAGACCGGCCAGGAGCATCACCATCATCCAGGGGAAGCTGGCCCACGCCTTGGTGACGATGACGGCGAGCATCGCGGTGCCGGGCTGCCCGAGCCAGGCCACGGACTCCTCGATGATCCCGGCCTTCATGAGGACGCCGTTGAGCACCCCGTAGTTCGCGTTGAAGATCCACATCCAGAGGAAGGAGACCACCACCCCCGGGATCACCCAGGGGAACAGGAACAGGCCGCGCAGGAAGCCGCTGCCCTTGAGGCCCGTGTTCAGCGCGAGCGCGAGCGCGAAGCCGAGGACGAAGGGCACGAGCGTCGCGCCGACGGTGAAGACCAGCGTCTGCTTGAGGATGGTGAGGAAGTCGCCGTCCAGCCAGTAGGTGAAGTTGTCCAGGCCGACGAACTCCCGGCCCGGCAGCCGCAGATCCTGCTTGAAGAAGCCGGTGAACAGTGCCGAGAGCAGCGGGTAGAAGATGATCGCCGCGAACAGGGCGAGTCCCGGCGCGGTCAGCAGCAGGGCGAACGCACCGTTGGAGAGCCGTCCGCCGGCCCGCTCGCGGGGCGGGGGCGCCTTCTGGGGAGGTGCGGCCGTACTCATGGATCTGTCCTCTCGAACGGGGCGGGGGTGCTGGGGCTCTGTGTGAACTTCATCCCGCCCCAGTGAATTCAAGTTGCAGCATGCGGGATCGTTCTCCATATAACGCGATGGAGTCAACCCTTTTGGTCGGTGAATCGCCGGTTCTGTGCGTGACCGGCGCACTCGCCCCACCTGCCCTGAGCCTGCACTTCGGCTGGCGGCGGCCAGGTCGGTGGCCGCAACGGAACTTACAACGAATCCCACTGTCTGAACAGTGGTTGCACAATATGCATGTGATGTACGTTCGAGGCCGCTCCGCTCCGGCGGGGAGTATCCGAGCTTCACATCAAGGAGGCCGCACCGTGCGGGAAGAAGAGGTCCATTACGACATCGCCGTGATCGGCGGCGGATTGGCAGGGACCTGCGCGGCCATCGCCGCGGCCCGGCTCGGCCGACGCGTCGCCCTGGTCAACAACCGCCCCGTGCTGGGCGGCAACGCCAGCAGTGAGGTCCGCGTCTGGGTGTGCGGCGCCACCGCACACGGCGTGCACCGCTGGGCCCGCGAGACCGGGATCATGGGCGAGCTGTACACCGAGAACCAGTACCGCAACCCCGAGGGGAACCCTTACTACTGGGATCAGGTGGTCCTCGACGCCGTCCGCGCCGAACCGAACATCGACCTCTACCTCAATACCGACGTGCGCGAGGTCGAGGCGAGCGGCCCCGCCGACAGCCGGGAGGTGCGCTCCTGCACCGGCTGGATGATGGGCTCGGAGCGGCGCATCACCTTCCACGCGCGCCAGTTCCTCGACTGCACCGGCGACGGCCTGCTCGGCCACCTCGCCGGCGCCCAGTACCGCATAGGCCGCGAGGCGCGGGCCGAGTTCGACGAGCCCTGGGCACCCCGTGAGGCGGACCGGGCGCTGCTCGGCTCGACACTCCTCTTCCACAGCAGGGACACCGGCCGGCCGACGAAGTTCGTACCGCCCGCCTACGCCAAGGACCTGTCCCTCACACCGATCCTGCGCAACCGCGTCCTGCGCACCGGCGACAACGGCTGCGACTACTGGTGGATCGAATGGGGCGGCGAACTCGACACCGTCCATGACAACGAGCGCATCCGCGACGAACTCCAGGCCGTGATCACGGGTGTCTGGGACCACATCAAGAACTCCGGCCACTTCCCGGACGCGGCGAACCTCACCCTGGAATGGGCGGGCAGCCTCCCCGGCAAGCGCGAGTACCGCCGCTTCCTCGGCGACCACGTGCTCACCCAGGGGGACATCCTCCAGCAACGCCAGTTCCCCGACCGGATCGCCTTCGGCGGCTGGTCCGTCGACCTCCACCCCGTACAGGGCATGTACGCCGACGAGCCCGGCGCGCGCCAGCGGTACGCGGACGGCATCTTCCACATCCCCCTGCGCTCCCTGTACTCGGTGAACGTCACGAACCTGCTCTTCGCCGGGCGCAACATCTCCGCCACCCACATCGCCTTCGGGGCCACCCGCGTCATGGCCACCTGCGCGACTCTCGGCGAGGCCGCGGGAACCGCCGCCGCCCTCTGCGTCGCCGAGGGCCTCACCCCGCGCGAACTCGCCGCCCGACGGCCGGAACTGGTACGCCGCGCCCTGCTGCGCCAGGACGCCTCGGTGATCGGCCTCGCCGACGACGACCCCGACAACCTGGCGCGCGCGGCCCGCGTCACCGCCTCCTCCCACCTGGACCGCCTGGCCGCCGAACCCACGGCTGACGTGCCCGGTACGCCGTACCCGCTCGACCGCGACCTCGCCCTCCTGGTGCCGGTCGATCCCGCACTCGACACGATCGACCTCCTCGTCCACGGCGCCCCGGACGGCGGGGCCCGCGAACTCACCGTGGAGCTGTGGGGTACCGGAGCCCCCGAGAACGCGGTCCCCGCCGACCATCTCCTGACGACCACGGTCACCGTCCCGCCCAGCGGCCCCCATTGGGTGACGGCCCGCCTCGACCACCACCCCGACACCCCCCGGAACGCGATCGTCGTCGTCCGGGCCTGTGAGGACACGGCCCTGGTCCTGCTCCCCGAACGGACCGACGGCGTCCTCGCACTGCGCAGGAAGGCCGAGGGGGACGCCGCCGTCGACCACGACATCCCGGAGGAGGAGGGCCAGCTGGTCCTGGAGTGGCAGGCCCGCGGTCTGCGCCGGCAGTGCTTCGCCTTCCGGGCGGCCCCCGACACCAGGGCGTTCCACCCCGAGCGTGCCGTGGGCGGCTACCAGCGTCCCTACGGCGGCCCGAGCATGTGGTCCTCCGGGCCGCGGGGCACGGGCGAGTGGCTCCGCCTCGACTGGCAGGGCGAGCGGGAACTCACCGAAGCCCGACTGGTGTTCGACGACGACGTCGACGAATACCTCAACAACCTGCACCGTCACCGCACGCCCTACGAGGTCATGCCGGAACTCGTACGCGACTACCGCATCCAGAGCAGGGACGCGGAAGGCGTGTGGCACACGCTCCTGACGGTGACGGACAACCGCCGCCGGCACCGCGTACACGCGCTGGAGGACGCGGACGGCGGCCCCGTACGCACCCGTGCACTGCGGATCGTGGTCGACGCGACGCACGGGGCGCCGCGCGCGCATGTGACCGCCTTCAAGGCGTACGGCGCGTGACCCGCGGCGAAGGGGTCCGGTGGAGGCCGAGCGGCTTCCACCGGAC
>NZ_JBSFVR010000176.1:0-14949 GCF_053592415.1 Streptomyces sp. NPDC002690
TACGCCGAAGTCCGGAGTCCCTCGCTGTAGTTGCGCAGCAGCAACGAGCGGATGCCCGCGTCGTTCACCACCACCCGGTCGGTGGCGCGGCGCGGCGTGGCGCGGCGCGGCGTGGACGTCGGTCCGGTCGATCGGCACGACCTCGATCCCCGTCACGACGCCCGGCACGGTCGTGTCTCCCGCATCACGCCGAGGACAGCTGCTCCGCGATCTCCTTGATCCAAGCGGCGCTCCGCCGGGGGTCGTTGAGGGACTCGGCCCATGCCTCGGGGGCAAGTTTGTGGGCGGCTGGGCCTGCCTTGAGGATGATGAGAAGGGATCTGGCGGAGTCCCGCATCTCCGTCGACGTGTTGTCGCTCCCCTTGATGTCCGGTCCCGCCGCCAAGGCGTAGAGCTTCCGCGCCATGGCCTGGCGTTCGCCGTTGTCCACCTTCTTCCAGAACTTCAGGGACTCCTTCAACGCGTCCTCGCGGGAGGCCGGCGCCTTCGAGGTCTCCCCGTCCGCGGCCCAGCGCTCGGGGTGGCGGGCCCCGTCGTAGCGCTTCGTGCCCGCGCGGACCCCCTTGTAGGCGGAGACGCCGAGGATGAGGCCGGCCGCGGCGGCGGCGATGCCCCAGCCGACCGGATTGCTCGCGAGCCCGGCCGCTCCCGCTGTGGCGGCGACCGCCGTCACGATGCCGCCCGCGGCTTTGGCGGACTCACCCACGGCCGTGACGGCCTGCTTGGCCACTTTGTTCTTCTGCTTGCGGATGGCGTAGTCGACCGTCGTGTTGAACGCGTTCTTGTCCTCTGCCTGCTGGAACTGGGCGGCGGCGTCGAGGGCGCCGTCCATCGCCGACATGGCGGTGTCGATGGCGTCGGGCAGGCCGTCCAGCGTGCTGTCGTCGTTCCACAGGGAATTCATCGCGGCGATCGCCCTCGCCAGGGCCATCTCGGCGTCGTTCTGCGCCTGGAGCAGCACGTTCAGGTCCGTGTCGGCGACGCGTTCGGGTCTCTCGACGGCTTTCAGGGCATGGTGCTTGCGGAGCGTCAGCGCGGTGCGGGCCGCGGCGCGCGTACCTTTCACTCCGCCGACGACACTGGCGCTGACTCCGCTGACCTCCGATGCCGCCAGGGCGCCCGTCGCCTTCGTGACCTTGGTCATCTCCTTGGTGAAGGCGAGGGAGTTGTTGATCGAGCTGGCGGCACTGACGAAGGCGTCGGACGTCTTGGAGATGAACTTCTTCCTCGCCCCGTGATGGGCGGCTCCGTCTTTGTGCTTCCTCATGTTCTGCGCGGCCGTGCGCGCTTCCATGCCACTGTTCGCCGCGCCGAAGGCCTCCGCGAGGATGCCTTCCCCGGAGGCGCCCGCCCCCGAGGCGCCGGCGGAGTGCTTGAGACCCGCGTCGGCCGTGGCGGAGGCGTGCTGGGTGAAGCCCGCGTTGGTGGGGACCTGGATGCCCTTGACGAAGGTGTCGGTGAACTCGAAGTTCTTCTTGAGCTTGTCGAGGCCTGCGGCGGCCCGGTTCCGGTATCTCTTCCACCGGGAGGTGCTGTTGACGTTCGCCGGCGCCGCGTTCCGACCCTCCGCCGTCGCCTCCCTGGCGCGCTGCACCATCGCCGTCGCGGCACGGTTGCCGGCGCTGGACTGGACCGAGAGGAGAGCGCGCTGGGCCGGATTGCCGTGCGACCTCGCGTCCCGGCTCCGGTCCTGTTGCTGCCTGCCCGGCGGCGGGACGGCCCGGGGCCGTGGTGAGGTGCGGTGGACCGAGGCGCTCATGGACGTACCTCTCCTGGGCAGGACCGGGCGGGGGGAGCGTAGCCAGGAGAGGCGGACGGAGGAGGAACGGTGGGGAAACGCCCGGGGTCGCATCGAGTACCGGCCACCACCGGGTCTCCGCGGTGAAGCCGCCGGGCACACTGCGCGGGGCACACGTCGCGGGGTACACGGTCGCGGGGCACACGTCGCGGGGCGAACCCTCTTCGGGCCCGCCCCGCTCTGTGCGACGTGCGTGATGCGTGGTGCGTGGTGCGTGGTGCGACGTGCGAACCACCGCGTGCGTGGTGCGTACGGCCGGACGACGGCGGAGGAGGACGCGAGGCGTCAGATCAGACGGTGCATCCCGTAGTAGGTGGCCAGGTCCGTGTAATAGGCCGGGTCACCCGAGTGCGTCGGACGTTCGAACTCCGGCGCGTCCTTGATCTGTTGCTTCGTGAGGTCCACGTGGACCTCACGTTCCTCCGTGTCGATCCGGGAGACCGTGCCTGCGGGCAACAGGATCTCCCGCCCGAAGATCCACACACCGGTGTCCACCAGGAGGTGGGCCGAACCCACCTCGTCGGAGTGACTGTCGACCTTGCCGACGTGCCCGTCGACGGCTTCGACCGCGAATCCGGTCAGGTCGATTCCGGAGAGGTGGCCGCTGGCAGGGTGGTAACCCCACGGGTCGGTGCTCATGGGTCGCTCCTTCCTCGGCGGTCCTTCGGTCGCGCTCCCCGCCCGGCTGTGCGAACCGCGATGCGAGCCGTGCCGCGTACGGCGTTGCTGATGCGTAGGCCCGGTGCGTACCGCGATGCGTACGGTCGGGCGGGATGCGCTCATGAGTTCGCGTGCCCGCGAACCCGGCCTTCACACACGCACTCGGCGAACGGCCGGCGGGCGGAAGACCGACAACTCCGTTGACGCCCCGTCCCGCGGACGGTTCTCATGCCGCCATGAGCGAACTCCACGTCCACGCCGTGTCCGACGATCTCCTCGCGGAGGAGTGGCGTCGCGTCCACGACCTGATCGTCCCGACCGCCCCGCTCACCGCCGAGGAGGTACGGGAACGGCGGACGCGCAACCGGCTGTTCGTCGCGCGTGCGTGCGGTGTCCTCGTCGGCTGCTCCACGGTGCGCCCGCCGACGGACGGCGGGCGGGTGGCCACGGTGATCGCGCGCATCCTCCCCGGCCACCGGAGGCGGGGGTTCGGTACGGCCCTGTACCAGCACGGGCTGGCGCTGGCCCGGGAGTTGGGGGCGGAGGCCGTCGAGACCGTGGTGCTGGGGAGCAGCGCGGAGGGGCTGGAGTTCGCGCGGGCGCGGGGGTTCGTGGAGGTGGAGACGTATCTGCTGCCGGGGGACACGATCCCGTTCACCGATCTCCGGCTGGCCTGAAGCGTGTCGGCGGTCGGCGTCGGCGTCCTGAAGTACCCGGTCGGACGGGCGGGGTTACCCACTCCGAAGTGAGTTTCCGCACCCATGTCCGACGAGTCCGGTGCGACGAGTATCGGTGCCACGGCGCGCAGCCGAGCACGCCGGTCCCGCCGAGACGACGACTCTGGAGAACTCTCATGTCCCGACGTATCGCCCTGTCCGTGGCCGCCGGTGTGGTTGCCCTCGGGGGCGCCGGGGCTTTCGCCCTCGCGTACGCCGGTGAGCCGCAGCGGCCCACCCTGGCGCACAGCACCGCCCGTTACGCCGCTCCGGACGGCGACCGGGACGGCTCGTTGACCTTCACCACGGACGTCACGGCGGCCGGGGGCGTGCGGCGCGTGAACGTGCTGGTCTGGCCGGCGGACATGTCCTTCGGCGACATGCACCTGACCGAGAAGGACATGGCCGCCGTCGAGAAGGCCGTCTGCGAGCCGTCCGGCGCGGACACCGCGCACTGCACCTATCGGGTCACCTTCACGCGTGAGGACATCGACGAGGCGGCGCGCGGCCTTTGGCACACGGCCGTGCTGGCCGCCGCCGGGGACGGCACCACGACGCTGGAGACCGAGGCCGCCGACTTCACGATCGGCTGACCCGAGGAGCGCGTCCCGCACGGAACGAGCCGCCCCTCGCGGAGAGGGGCGGCTCGTGGTGCCTGACGGGAGGTGTCTCAGACCTTCGCGGGCTCGGGCGGTCGCTGCCCGGGGTCGGTGGAGCCGGGGTCCGTGGAACCGGGGTCTGTGGAACCGGGGTCCGTGGAGCCGGGGTCCGTGGAGCCGGGGTCGGTGGCGCCCGGCGAACCGGTCACCACCGTGGTCGTACCGGCACCCGCCGCTTCCTGGGACACGTCGAACTCGGCCAGCAACTCCTTGCTGAAGCCGAACAGGTACGTGGCGGCGAAGCCGGCGACGTACCCGACGAGCAGCCCGCCCGCGTAGATCGCGACGGTGCCGCCGAGGCCGTGGTTGCCGTCCAGGAGCGGGAAGAGGGCCCAGCCGGAGGGGCCGATCGCGGTCGAACCGACCGAGGTGCCGAGCTGGTTGAAGAGCCCGACGAAGGCGCCGCCGAACGCGCCGCCGACGCACGCCGTGACGAACGGGCGGCCCAGCGGCAGTGAGACACCGTAGATCAGCGGCTCGCCGACGCCCAGCAGACCGGCGGGGAGGGCCGAGCGGATGGTGCGGCGGATCGACTCGTTGCGGGGGAGGCGTACGTACACGGCCATCGCCGCTCCGACCTGCCCGGCGCCCGCCATGGCGAGGATCGGCAGCAGCACGGTGTAGCCCTGCTGCTCGATCAGGGTGGTGTGGATCGGGATCAGCGCCTGGTGCAGGCCGAGCATCACCAGTGGCAGGAAGAACCCGCCGAGCAGCAGCCCCGCGCCCGCGCCGCCGTGCGAGAGCAGCCAGTCGGCGGCCGTGCCGATGGCGGAGGAGACCTCGCTGGCCACGTACATCAGGCCGAAGATGGTGACCAGCCCCGAGACCAGCACCGTGAGCGTCGGCGTGACCAGCACGTCCAGCGCCTCGGGCACCCAGCGGCGGCACCACTTCTCCACGTACACCGCGAGCACCGCCGCGCCCAGCGCGCCGAGCACACCGCCCTGCCCGGGTGAGAGCTTCTGCCCGAACGCCTCGATGTTGGCGACCCCGGGGAACACGATGATCGCGGCGACCGCGCCGCCGAGGACCGGTGTACCGCCGAACTCCTTCGCCGTGTTGTATCCGACGAACACCGCGATCAGCGCCATGAACCCGGACGCGATCGCCGCCAGCGCGGGCGTCACGCCGGGGAGCCAACCCAGGTTGACCAGCAGGCCGTTGAGCCCGGCGATGATGCCGCAGCCGATGAGCGCCGGGATCAGCGGGACGAAGATGTTGGCGATCTTCCGCAGGAAGAGCTTGAACGGGGTGGCGTTCTTCGCCTTCCGTGCCGCCCGCAACTCGGCTCCCTGCGCGGCGAGTTCATCGGCAGGCGTCGGGGGTGCGGCGGACGTGGCGGCGGGCGTCGGGGGTGCGGCGGGCGTCGGGGCCGTGGCCGGGACCGTGGCCCGGGACGCCTCCACCAGCGCCTCGAACTCCGGGGTGACCCGGGCGACGGTGCCAGGGCCGAGGACGATCTGGTACGTGTCGTCCTCGACCGTGCCCAGCACGGCGGGCAGCGCCTTCAGCGCCTCGTCGTCCACGAGGGACGGGTCGAGCAGGCCCAGCCGGAGCCGGGTCATGCAGTGGGCGACGGTACGGACGTTGGAGGCGCCACCGACGAGCGGAAGAATCGCGGCGGCGGTGGCGCGGTGCTTGTCATCAGTTGCCATGGTGCGTGGTGCCTTGCTGTGCGGGGGGTGGGGGGTCGCGCCCCGGACCGAGGGTCGGGCTGGGGGCCCGTGGGCCCGGGACGCGAGTCGTAGGGGTGTCAGGGAGCGGGTACGGACTCCAGCGCGGCGCGCAGATGTCCGTCCGACGCGGCGAGCAGGCCGGTGGCGGTGGGGCCGTCCACCCGGCCGAGGATGGTGAGGATCGCGGGCTTCACCTCTCCGCCGGTGGCGGCGAGGGCGGCTTCGATCTCCTGGTCGGACGCGCCGGTCGCCAGGGCGACGATCCGGCGCGAACGGGCGTGCAGCTTCTCGTTGGAGGCCCGCACGTCGACCATCAGATTCCCGTACGTCTTGCCGAGCCGGATCATCGTGATGGTCGAGATCATGTTGAGTACCAGCTTCTGCGCCGTACCCGCCTTCAGCCGGGTCGAACCGGTCAGCAGCTCCGGTCCGGTGACGACCTCGATGCCGTGTTCGGCGGCGGCGGCCAGCGCCGAGCCCGCGTTGCAGGAGAGCCCCACGGTGAGCGCGCCCCGGGCGCGAGCGTGCTCGACGGCGCCGATCGCGTACGGGGTGCGGCCGGAGGCGGAGATCCCGACGACGGTGTCCTCGGCGGTGAGCCCGAGCGCGTCCAGGTCGGCGGCGGCCAGCTCCCGGCTGTCCTCCGCGCCCTCCACCGCCGTCACCATCGCGGACGGTCCGCCCGCGATCAGCCCGACGACCTCGGACGGGGAGGTGTTGAAGGTCGGCGGGCACTCGCTGGCGTCCAGCACCCCGAGTCGCCCTGCGGTACCCGCGCCCAGGTAGATCAGCCGGCCACCGCGTGCCATGCGCTCCGCGACGGCGTCGATCGCGGCGGCGATCTGCGGCAGCTGCGCGGCGACGGCGTCGGGCACGGACCGGTCCTCGCCGTTCATGAGCCGCGCGATCTCCGGGGTGGGCAACCGGTCGATTTCGGCCAGCTCGGGGCGGAACTGCTCGGTGGTGAGGGTGGCGAGCTGGGCGAGGAGGTCGTCGTCGCGGCCGGTCGCGGAGGAGGACATGAGGCGTGGCTCTGCTTTCTCGTGGTGCTCGTACGGAGTGCGGGTGCTCGTGCGGAGTGCGGGTGCTCGTGCGGGTGAGCTTGCGAGTGAACGTGCGGGGCGCGCCCGGGGCGTACGCCGGTCAGCGGCGGCGGTGCGGGTGCCGGTGCGCGAGCGCCTCGTACGAGGCGGAGAGCGCGGGCGCCGCCGTCTCGTACGTGCGCTGCGCCACGCCTATGAACAGGCAGTCGACGACGAGCAGTTGGCTGGTCCGGCTGGACATGGCGGCCGGTCGCAGCTCGCTCTCGCGGGAGGTCGACGTGGTCAGCACGTGGTCCGCGTACTGGGTGACGGCACCGCCGGGGCGGCCGGTGATGGCGACGGTGGTGGCGCCCCGGTCGAAGGCGGCCCGTAGTGGCTCGATCACGTCGCTGGTCGAACCGGAGTGGGTGATCGCGATGGCGAGGTCCCCGGGGCGCAGCTGTACGGCGTTGGTGACCGCGAGGTGCGGATCGGCGTGGGCGTGGGCGATGAGGCCGATCCGGAGCAGTTTCTGCGCCAGGTCCTGGCCGACGAGCGAGGAGGCGCCCGCGCCGTAGATGTCGATCCGGCGGGCGGTGGCGGCGGCGGTCACGACGGCGGAGAGCTGCCCGGTGTCGAGTCCGGCGGCGGTGTCCGCGAGGGTCTGCTGCTCGTCCAGGGCGAGCTTGGCGACGACGTCGGCGATCGGGTCGTCCACGGCTATGTCGGCGGTGACCGCGGGAGCCCGCCCCGACTGCTGGTGGGCGGCGAGTCCGGCGAGGGCGAGGCGCAGGTCGCGGTAGCCCGGGTAGCCGAGGAGCCGCGCGGTGCGGACCACGGTGGCCTCGCTCGTACCCGTGCGTTCGGCGAGACCGGTGACGGTGAGCGCGGCGCAGCCGGCGGGGTCCCCGGCGACCGCCTCGGCCACGCGCTGCATGGAGCGGGTCATGGAGGGAGCGAGCGTGCGGACCTTGGCGGCGAGGGCTGCCGGGGCGGGCGGCGAGTCGCTGCTGAAACTTTCCTTCAGTTCGATGGTCACTCCTGAAAGGTATTTTCATCACACTCGCCCGTCAACCCCCCATTGGTCCACCTTGCGCGCGTCCCGCACCCCGCCCGCGGAGGGCCGGAACATGCGAACGGCTCCCCCTCCGGGCGGAGGGGGAGCCGTTCCGTGGTGCGTACGCGATCCGTGGGCCGGGGGCCCGCCGGATCAGGCGTGACGGTGCGAGTGACGGCCGCCGGTGAGCACCCGGTAGAGGGCCAGCAGGATCACCGAGCCGGCGATCGCCGCTATCCACGTCGAGACGTCGAAGAAACCGTCGATCGAGTCGACGCCGAACAGAACCTTGCCGAGCCAACCGCCGAGGAGGCCACCCGCGATGCCGATCAGCATCGTGATGATGATGCCGCCCGGGTCCTTGCCCGGCATGAGCGCCTTGGCGATGAGGCCGGCGAGCAACCCGATGAGAATCCAAGCGATGATGCCCATGATGCGTCTCCTACCTCGTCGTGCTAAGTCGTTGTCAACGATTCGTCTTTACCGGTTCTCGCGGTCCAAACATGGTTGTCGCGTGGGGACTTCGGACGTCGTGCGAACACCGCGAGGAAGCGGCCCGGGCGGTGTGAGGGCGGGGTGACGGGGCATACGGAGCGACCCGCACACCCGGGCGGGCGTGCGGGTCGCGTCATGGACGGCTCGCGGGGGCCGGAGCGGTCAGAGCGGGCGTACCTGCTCCGCCTGCGGGCCCTTGGGCCCCTGCGAGGTGGTGAATTCCACCCGCTGGTTCTCTTCCAGCGACCGGTATCCCGAGGAGTCGATCGCGGAGAAGTGCACGAAGACGTCCGGAGTGCCGTCGTCCGGCGCGATGAACCCGAACCCCTTCTCCGAGTTGAACCACTTCACAGTGCCCTGAGCCATGCCATGCCTTTCCGGTGGGCGCCGTACACATGATCGTGCCGGCGATGCGGCGATCCTCTCCCGGCCGCCGCGAGGAGAAACGGATCGGCACGCACCGCACACGTACGAGTGACGGGCCCCGCGCGCCGGTCGTGATCCGGCGTCGGCCCGGACTCCGGCGGGGCGGTCCCGCAGCCCCGCGCGCGGAGTCGCGGCGGGACGCGTGGGCGCCGGGGGAGTGGCCGGAGGCGTGGGGTGACAATGGAGCCATGGAGCTGAACCCCCTGGAGCAGGCACTGCACACCGCCCGTGCCCTCGTCGTGGCCGACCTGGCGGCGGGCGACGTCGCGGACGCCGACATCGTGTCCCTCGTCGAGGACGCGGTGACCCAGCGGCGGTGGTGGGTGGAGCAGTGGCCGGACGGCCTGGAGTTCCTCGTCGGGCTGGTCGCCCAGGACGTCCAGGACGCCCTGCTCGAACGGTACGGCCGCTGGCCGCTCTGCCCGGTCTGCGACGACGGCGGCCCGCACGCCCTCGACGTCGAACCCGAACTCGGCGCCGACCCGCACTGGGTCTGCACCCGCGCCACCGTGTCGGTGGCCCCGGTCGGTGCGCTCGCCGGAGTGCTGCGGCGGTGACCGTCTACATAGACCCGCCGACCTGGCCGGGCCACGGCCGCCTCTGGTCGCACCTGGTCAGTGACGAGTCCTTCGACGAACTGCACGCCTTCGCCGCCGCGATCGGCTGCCCGCCACGCGCGTTCGAGCGGGACCACTACGACGTACCGCAGGCGAGCTACCCGGACGCGGTGCGAGCCGGGGCGCGCGAGATCGGCTCCAAGGAACTGGTCCGCCGGCTGACCGAAGCCGGCCTGCGCCGCCCGAAGGGACGCCCCGCGCCGGGCGCCACGACCTCGCGCTGACCCCTCGTACGTGCCCCGGCAGGCGGGAGGCGGAGGCGGAGGCGGGAGGAACGCCTCAGGCCGAGGGCAGGTCCGCCCGCTCGTCCGCGAACTCGTCCGCGAGCGCGGCCCGGGGGCGTACGACTGTCGCGCCGTCCATGGACGGCGTGTCCCCGGCAGCACCCGTGACCAGCCGGGACCGGGAGGTGGTGCCGCGCTGGACCCGGAGCGCCAGGGCGACCGCCGCCAGACCCACGACCAGCATCGCGGCGCCCGCCCACGCGGGGGAGGCGTAACCGAGGTCGGCGTCGATCACCGCGCCGCCGAGCCAGGGACCGGCGGTGTTGCCCATGTTGAACGCGGCGGTCGTGGTCGCTCCGGCGAGCGTCGGCGCGGCACCCGCCACGTTGAACATGCGGGCGTTCAGCGCGGGGGCGGTGTAGAACGCCGAGAAGCCCAGTAGGAAGGCGACGAGCACCACGGCGACCGGGCTCGACGCGAACAGCGCGAGCGCCACCAGGAAGACCGTGGACGCGGCGATGCCGCTGAGCAGCACGCCGAAGAGGTGCGCGTCGGCGATCCGGCCGCCGATCGTCGTACCGACCAGCGCGCCGGCCCCGAAGAGCGCCAGCACCCACGGCACCCACCCCGAGCTCAGCCCGGCGACATCGGTCAGCAGCGGGGCGAGGTAGCTGAACGCGCAGAACACGCCACCCGCAGCCAGCGCGGTGATCACGATCGCCAGCCACACCTGGCGGTCGCGGTAGATGGACAGCTCCTGGCGGAGCTGCGGGCGCTGCTCCGGCACCGGGATGCGGGGGATCTTGGTGCAGACCCCGACCAGTGCCACGGCGGACGCGGCACCCACCGCCCAGAACGCCGACCGCCAGCCCAGGCTCTCGCCGAGGAACGCGCCGAGCGGCACGCCCATCACGTTGGCGATCGACAGCCCGCCGATCATCACGGCCATCGCCCTGGCCCGCGCGTTCCGGGGCACCATCGCGATGGCGACCGCCGCCCCCACCGCCCAGAACCCGGCGCAGGCGAGCGCGCTCACCACCCGGGAGACGAAGAGGACCTCGTACGTGGGTGCCAGCGCTCCCGCGACCTGCCCGAGCCCGAACACCGAGATCAGCGCGATGAGCGTGGTGCGGCGCGGCAGCCGGAGCGTGGCCACGGCGAGCAGCGGGGCACCGACGACCATGCCGATCGCGAACGCGGATATGAGGAGCCCGGCGCGCGGAATCGATACGCCCATGTCGTCGGCGATCGGCGGCAGCAGGCCGGAGAGCATGAACTCGCTGGTGCCGAGAGCGAAGACAGAGAGGCCCAGGATGTAGACGGCCAAGGGCATACGGAGTCGACCGGTGTCGGTATCAGGCATGACTGTGCCCAACGGGCCGGGAGATCCGCCCATTCCCGGTCGCGGCGATTGATCCCCGTTTGTTATCCCGCGGATCTCGGCGGACCCTGGGAGTGTGCCGCGATGTGCCGCGATGTGCCGAGATGCGCCCGCGTGGTTCTCATGGGGTTTGAGTCGGCGCACGGCGGTCACACGAACCACTGTTCCTGAAGTCGAGCAGAGTGAGGTGGGAGCGATCATGGCTGCCGATGAGAAGACCCAGGCCAAGATGGAGCAGGCCAAGGGCAAGGTCAAGGAGGCGGCGGGCCGGACCGTCGGCAACGAGCGCCTCACCGCCGAGGGCCGCGCCGAGAAGGCCAAGGGCGACGCCCGCCAGGCCAAGGAGAAGACGAAGGACGCCTTCAAGCACTGAGCGCCCGGCCGCGGAGCGTCCCGCGCGCCCGCGACCCGGTGTCCCCCCTTGAGTGCCCTCCGTGCCGCACCCCCTCCCCTCAGGTGTGTCGCGACCGTGGCCCGGCCGAACCGGCCGGGCCACGCGCGTGCTCGCCGGGCGCGGGCCACCCGCGGGTGCTGGCATGGGAGGGAACGCGCAGGCCGCCTACTGAGGAGTACGTGTGCGTACGACCGTCACCACGGAGCAGGAACCCATGGCCGAGACGCCCGTGACGCCGGACGGCGTCGCGTTGCGCCGTGCCGTGGCCGACCGGTTCGCGGCCTGGGTCCGCGACAGCGCGACCGACGTACCGCTGCCCGGTGCGGGGCGCACCTGGGAGAGGTTCCAGGCCCTGCACGGGCTGGGCCGCGAAGACCTGGCGCTGGCCCGGCTCGCGGAAGGCCATGCCGACGCGCTGGCCATCCTCGCCGAGCTGGGAGCCCCGGCCCCCGCCTCCGGCGAGCGCTGGGGCGTCTGGGCCGCCCAGCCTCCCGGGGCCCGGCTCACGGCACGGCCCGGGACGGACGGCTTCTGGTCGCTGGACGGCGTGAAGCCGTACTGCTCGGGAGCGCACAGCTGTACGCACGCGCTGGTCACCGCCGACACGGAGGAGGGGCGACGGCTGTTCGCCGTGGCCACCGGCGTACCCGGGTACGCCCCGGTGCCCGGCACCTGGCAGGCGGTCGGCATGGCGGGCAGCGACACCCCGGACGTGCGGTTCACCGGCGTGCCCGCGGTGCCGGTGGGTGGCGTCGACGCCTATGTCGACCGGCCCGGGTTCGCCCACGGGGGCATCGGTGTGGCCGCCTGCTGGCTGGGCGGGGCGCGCGGGGTGGCCGACACCCTGTTCGCCGCCACCGCCCGCCGCGCCCCGGACCAGATCGCCGCCGCCCACCTGGGTGCGGTGGACGTCGCCCTGCACGGGGCGGAGTGCGTCCTGCGGACGGCCGCCGCCGAGATCGACGCCGATCCGGCGGACCGCCGTGGTGACGCCGCGCTCCGGGCCATGCGCGCCCGGGCGGCCGTGGAGCGGGTCGGCACCCTGGTGCTGGACCACGTCGGCCGCGCCCTCGGCGCCGGGCCGCTCTGCCACGACGCCCGGCACGCCCGCCGCGTCGCCGACCTCACCGTCTACCTCCGCCAGCACCACGGCGAGCGCGACCTCGCGGCCTTGGGCAACGTCCTGGTGGCCCCGCCCGAGGACACACACCGATGAGTCGCACCGGAACGGACCCGGCGACGATGCCCGGCGCCGCGACCGACCGGGAGCGGGCCGCCGCCGCGATCCGTGCGGAGGGCACCCCGGAGGCGGAGTGGGCGCGCTGGGACGGCTGGCGCACGGTGGCGGAAGCCCCCCGGATCGAAGGGCCCGTGGTCGTGGTCGCGGCCCACCCCGACGACGAGGTGCTCGGTGTCGGCGGAACCCTGTCCCGGCTCACCGCCGACGGCACCGAGGTCCACGTCGTCACCGTCACCGACGGCGAGGCGTCCCACCCGGGCAGCAGCCGGGTGCGGCCGGAGGCCCTCGCGCGGCTGCGCGCCGACGAACTGGCCGTAGCCCTGGACGACCTGGGTATCGACCGCCGTCGCCGGAGCCGGCTGGGGATACCGGACACCCGGGTGGACGCGTACGAGAGCGAGGTGGCCGGGCACCTCGCGGAGGTGGTGCGGAGCAGCGGCGCCCGGCTCTGCCTGGCGCCGTGGACCGGCGATCTGCACGCCGACCACGAGGCGGCGGGACGGGCCGCGCGCACAGCGGCGCGGGTCACCGGGACGCCGCTCTGGTACTACCCGGTGTGGACGTGGCACTGGGCCGTGCCGGGTGACCCCCGGGTGCCGTGGGGGACCGTACGGCGGCTGCCGCTCACCGAGGCCGAGCAGGCCCGCAAGGGATCCGCCGTCCACCGCTTCCGTACCCAGATCGCACCTCTCGCGGACGACCCGGACGACGCCACGGTCATCCTTCCGCCGGCCGAACTGCTCCACCACCGCCGCGCTTTCGAGGTGATCCTGCTGTGAGCTCCGACCTGTCCGGGACCGCCGGGGGGCCGGGGGCCTCCACCCCGGCTTCGTACTTCTCCCGGATGTACTCCGGCACGGCGGACCCCTGGGACCTCGCCGGACGGTGGTACGAACAGCGCAAGTACGCGCTCACCCTCGCCGCGCTGCCCCGCCGCCGCTACCGCAGAGCCTTCGAACCGGGCTGCTCGGCGGGCGTCCTGACCCGGCTGCTCGCCGAGCGGTGCGACGCGGTGCTCGCCACCGACCGGGTCCCCGCCGCGGTCGCCGGGGCCGCCGCGCGCAACCGCGACCTGCCGCAGGTGGAGACGCGCGTCCTCACCGTCCCCGAGGAGTGGCCGGAGGGCACCTTCGACCTGATCGTCCTGTCGGAGCTGCTCTACTACTTCGACGAGACGGCGTTCCACGAGGTCCTCGCGCGTACGGTCGGCAGTCTGGAGCCCGGCGGCACCCTGGTGACCGCGCACTGGGACCACCCGGTGCCCGAGCACCGGCTGACCGGGACGCAACTGGCGCCGCTGCTGCGGGAGACACCCGGACTGGTGGCCGGGACGGAGTTCCACGACCCCGACTTCGTCCTCAGCCTCCACCACCGCCCCCTGGCCGACGGCTCGCCGCCGCCTTCTCCGGCCCGCGCCGAGGGCCTGGTGTGAGGCGGCGCGTCGACGGTCTGGTGGTCGCCGTCCCGGCGCACGACGAGGCCGACACGCTGCCTCACGCGCTGAGAGCCCTCCGGGCCGCCGAGCGGCACGCGCGTGCCCGTCTCCGGGACGTGCCGCCGCTGACCCTGGTCGTCACCGCCGACGCCTGCACCGACGCGACCGAGGCGGTGGCCCGCACGGCAGGAGCCGAGGTGGTGCGGACCGGCCACCGGTCTGCCGGGGCGGCCCGGGCGGCGGCCGTCGCGCACGGTCTGCGGAGGGCGGGCACCCCGGCCGCGCACACCTGGATCGCCACCACCGACGCCGACAGTCGGGTCCCCGTCGCCTGGATCGCCCACCAGCTGACCTGTGCCCGCGACGGCTGGGACTGCGTGCTGGGCACGGTCCGCCTCGCCCCTGCCCGCTCCCTGGAGGAAGCGGTCGTACGGGATCTGCACCGGACGCACTACTTCGCCGGGCGACCGGCCGGCAGCGGGCCGGACTGGGAACATCCGCACGTTCACGGTGCCAACTTCGGCGTCGTGGCGGACGTCTACGCGCGCGCCGGAGGCTTCCCGCCCGTACCGCTGGGCGAGGACCGGGCGCTGGCCCGCGCCCTCGGTGACGGCGGCGCGCGGGTGCTGCGGACGAACGCCTGCGCCGTCGAGACCTCGGGTCGGCTGACGCCCCGCGCTCCCTACGGGTTCGGCGCGTTCCTGCGCACGCTCCGCGCCGGTGCCGCCTCCGGGGGCGCGAGCGCCGCGAGGGGCGAGGGAGGTTTGCACGAGCCTCTCGCGGTCACACGAACCACTGACCCTGAAGTCGAGCACAGCAAGGTGGGAGTGATCATGGCTGCCGATGAGAAGACCCAGGCCAAGGTGGAGCAGACCAAGGGCAAGGTCAAGGAGACGGCCGGCCGCACCGTGGGCAATGAGCGGATGACCGCCGAAGGCCGCGCGGACCAGGCCAAGGGCGACGCCCGTCAGGCCAAGGAGAAGACCAAGGACGCCTTCAAGCACTGAGTGGCCCCGTCCGGTCCTCTTCCCGGACAGGCCCGGGCCCGGGTGACAGCCGCTGCGAAGGCTCGACACTCCGGACCCGGTCCGGACCGCCGCGCCGATGAAACACGACGCATCGAAGCGCGACGAGACGGCCGGGCAGGCG
>NZ_JBSFVR010000177.1:0-14943 GCF_053592415.1 Streptomyces sp. NPDC002690
GGCCACCCGATGCCGGGTGGCCGCCCCTCCGTCATGGGCGCCCTTCGAGGGCCTACAGCCCCTGCCAGGAAGGCTTGGAGGCGAAGGTGTGGCGGAAGTAGTCGGCCAGCTTCAGCTTGGAGGCCGCCGCCTCGTCCACCACGATCGTGGCGCGCGGGTGCAGTTGGAGCGCGGAGGCCGGCACCACGGAGGCGACCGGTCCCTCGACGGTCAGCGCGACCGCGTCGGCCTTGCCCTCGCCGGTGGCCAGCAGGATCGCGTGGCGCGACTCCAGGATGGTGCCGATGCCCTGGGTGATGACGTGGTGCGGCACCTGGTCGATGTCGTCGTCGAAGAAGCGGGCGTTGTCCACCCGGGTCTGCTCGGTCAGCGTCTTGATCCTGGTGCGCGAGGCGAGCGAGGAGCAGGGCTCGTTGAAGCCGATGTGCCCGTCCGTACCGATGCCGAGCAGCTGGAGGTCGACGCCGCCGGCTTCGGTCAGTGCCCTGTCGTACGCCTCGCAGGCCGCCTGGACGTCCTCGGCGGAGCCGTCCGGGCCCATGAAGGAGGACTCGGTCAGGCCGAGGGGCTCCACGACCTCGCGCAGCACGACGGAGCGGTAGGACTCCGGGTGTCCGGCGGGGAGCCCGACGTACTCGTCCAGCTGGCAGATCCGGGCGCGGGACGCGTCCACCGCGCCCGAGCGCACCTTCTCGGCCAGGGACCGGTAGATGGGCAGCGGGGTCGAGCCGGTGGCGACGCCGAGCAGGGCGTAGGGCTTGCGGCTCAGCAGCGCGCCCATGGCCTCCGCGATGAGTTCGCCGCCTGCCGCTGCGTCCGGGACGATGACAACTTCCACGCTGTGCCTGCCGATCTGATCAATGACGACGTATGTGGTATAGACCAATCTGGTCCAAATTTAACAGAGCCCCACGCCTCGGGAACAGGGGCCTTCCGCTTTTGGTCATCGCCTGGGGGCCGGTCGTGGGGCGTCGGGCGGCGGCGGTCGACTTGAGTCAATTGTCCGCAGATGTGGAGGGTGCGCGACCTGGGCCCGAGCCCACGTGGGCGGGGGCGGGCGGTGCGGGCGAGGGGTGACGGGCCGGTGCGGACGGAGCCGGTGCGGACCCGGGGGGAAGTCGCCCGGGGCGTCGTGCGGGTGCCGGGGTGCCGAACCGGCCTCGTGCGGGGCGTCGCGCCCGACCCGCGGGCCGCGGCACCGGGAGGGACCCTCAGCCCGCCCGGTACCGCAGCCCGGAGCTGCTCGGCCGGCGGTGTGCGGTGCCTCCGGCCGTACGAGGCACGGGCGCGATCAGGGCAGAGAGCGCGGGTGCCTCGGTCCGTCCTCCTGTGCGGGGAGGGCGGAGGTTCTTGTTCCCGTATTGTGGACTAGACCATTTGTCGGTGTCCATGCGTCTGCGGTATCGATTCTGCCGACGCGGTACCGATTCTGGTGGTCCGGTGCCGTTCTGTACACGGTGTCCCCGCTCCCGGGGACGGGGACGGGCTCCCGCTCGGTTCGGAACCTCTCGGTATCCACGGGTACGCTCGCACATGTGCCCTCCATGAACGACCTCGTCCGCCAGCACACAGCCCTGAGCGACACCGATCTCGAATGGCTTCACCTGCTGGTCTCGGAGTGGCAACTGCTCTCCGACCTGTCCTTCGCCGACCTCGTCCTCTGGGTTCCGACCCTGGACGGGACCCGGTACGTCTCCGTCGCGCAGATGCGCCCCAACACCGGCCCGACCTCCTACCAGGACGACATGGTCGGTCATCTGGTGCCGCGCGGCCGTCGCCCCCTGCTGGACGCCGCCCTGGACGAGGGGCGGATCGTGCGCGAGGGCGACCCGGAGTGGCGGGAGGAGGTGCCGGTACGCGTCGAGGCCATCCCGGTCCGCCGCGAAGGCCGCATCCTCGGCGTCATCGCGCGCAACACCAATCTGCTGACCGTGCGGACCCCTTCCCGGCTGGAGCTCACCTATCTCCAGTCCGCCGCCGACCTCGCCCAGATGATCGCCGCGGGGGCCTTCCCCTTCCCCGGCCAGCAGGTCGACATGGACGCGTCCCCGCGCGTCGGCGACGGGCTCATCCGGCTCGACGCCGACGGGATCGTGCAGTACGCCAGCCCCAACGGTCTCTCCGCCTACCACCGGCTCGGCCTCGCCTCCGACATCGTCGGGCTCCACCTCGGCCAGACCACCGCCGAACTCGCCCCCTCCCGGGGGCCGGTGGACGAAGCCCTGGCCAAGGTCGCGAGCGGCTACGCCCCGCGCGAGTTCGAGGTGGAGTGCGCCAGCGGCGTCATCCAGTTCCGGGCGATCCCGCTCAAGCCCAAGGGGGCCCGGATCGGATCGCTGGTGCTGCTCCGGGACGTCACGGAACTGCGCCGTCGTGAACGCGAGTTGATAACCAAGGACGCGACGATCCGGGAGATCCACCACCGGGTCAAGAACAACCTCCAGACGGTGGCCGCCCTGTTGCGTCTCCAGGCCCGCCGGATGGACTCCGTACGGGGGCGCGAGGCGCTCAACGAGGCGGTGCGGCGCGTCGGTTCGATCGCCATCGTTCATGAGACGTTGTCCCAGAATCTGGACGAGCGCGTCGAGTTCGACGAGATCGCCGACCGGGTCATCTCCATGGTCGCCGAGATCTCGCCCGGCAAGGTCACCTGCCGGCGCACCGGACGCTTCGGCGTCCTGGACGCGGACGTTGCCACTCCGCTGTCGATGGTGCTCACCGAAGTCCTCCAGAACGCCCTGGAGCACGCGTACAGCGAGGGCGACAGCGGCACGGTGGAGGTCTCCGCCGTGCGGGGCGGATCGTCCCGGGACGGCCGGCTGCTCATCACCGTGCAGGACGACGGATGCGGTCTCCCCGAGGGCTTCGACCCCCGCAAGGCCGGCAACCTGGGACTCCAGATCGTGCGCACGCTGGTCGAGGGCGAACTGGGCGGCAGCTTCGACATGGTGCCCGCTCCGGAGCGCGGCACCCAGGTGCTGCTCGACCTCCCGGTCAGCGCCGACCGGTAGCGGCAGCGGCCCCCGGGGGCCGCACGGCATACCGAAAGGCCCGGACCGTGGTGACGGTCCGGGCCTTTCGGTTCAAGCACGTTCTTCTGCGCTACGGGGTACTGCGCGCTGCGACTCGAAGGCGGGGCTGTGCGTACGCTGCGTACGCGCCGCCGGGCTGAGGCTTTGTCGCGGGGGCGTCGAATCAGGCGCTGGCGTTGCGCGCCCGGTTGCGAGCGGCGCGGCGCTTCATGGCGCGGCGCTCGTCCTCGCTGAGGCCACCCCAGACGCCGGAGTCCTGGCCGGACTCGAGCGCCCACTGCAGGCACTGCTCCATGACGGGGCAGCGACGGCAGACGGCCTTGGCTTCCTCGATCTGCAGCAGCGCAGGACCGGTGTTGCCGATGGGGAAGAACAGCTCGGGGTCTTCCTCACGACAAACGGCGTTGTGACGCCAGTCCATGGCTGCTACCTCTCCTTGGTATTACATGCTTGTTGCTTGTGAATGTGAACGCTTTCACGAATCCCCCCGCAGGTGAAGGGCCTACGCCCAGATGAACTGGTCGTGGTCTGCACAGTGGGGAGGGGTTCTGGCTCTCAGTGGAGGCCGATGCTGCGGGCCGTCCCGATCGCCATGTAGAGATTCGCAAACCTCGGCGGCGGATACAACCCCTTCTGGAAAGTTTTTTTTGATTCCTCGGTGTCGGCTCCGTCACAGCCGTACTTCTAAGGGGTGGGAACCAGCCCAAACGTTCGAGTTAAAGGACTTTGGGCCCTTCCGCTCACACAATCACACGCAGTGCACGGCGTACGCCTGTGAACGTCACGCTCGTACGCAGTCCCAGGTGGTCGCCGTCCATCTGGAAGGGGAGCGGGACCTTTGAATGCAAGGTGAAGTCCGTGAGGTCATGCCGTGAAACCACGTGCTTGCCGCGTGGACCCTTGTCAGGGCTGGAAGTGAGCAGCTGGGTGCCGTAGCGGGCCACCTGTGCGGTGGAGAGCCGCTTCAGGCCGAGGATGTCCAGGGCGGTGTCGAAGGACGCCTTCGGGGAGGCGTACATCGGGCGATTGCCCAGGTAGGTCCAGGGGGCGGTGTTGCAGATTATCGACAGCGCCAGCTCGTGCACCGGCTCCTGGCCGGGCACCTCCAGCGTGATCACGCCCTGGCGGCGGTGCGGCTCGTCGACGAACTGGCGGAGCACCTGGCGCACGTACAGGGCGTGGGTCGAACGCTTGCCACCCTCGCGCTTCTGTTCGACCCGGCCGATCACGCCGGCGTCGAAGCCGAGACCCGCGCAGAAAGTGAACCAACGTTCGGGTACCGCTTCGTCGGCGGAGCCCGGCGTACCGAACGCCCGTCCCAGTCCGACCGTCCGTGAGCTCTCCTCGGCCAGTGCCTGGAGGATCGCGCCGGTCGCCTCCACCGGGTCGTTGGGCAGTCCCAGCGCCCGGGCGAAGACGTTGGTCGAGCCGCCGGGAACCACCGCGAGGCTCGGCAGCCCCTCGTCGGGGCCCGCGTGCAGCAGCCCGTTGACGACCTCGTTCACCGTGCCGTCGCCGCCGAGGGCGACCACCAGGTCGAAGGAGCCGGAGTCCGCGGCCCGGCGTCCCAGATCCCGGGCGTGACCCCGGTACTCCGTGGTCACGGCCTCGATTTTCATCTCACTCGCCAGTGCGTGGATGAGCACGTCGCGCGTCCGCGCACTGGTGGTGGTGGCGGCTGGGTTGACCACGAGGAGAGCGCGCATGACTGCCAGCCTACCTACCGGACGGTACCGGCCCGCAGTCCCTCCCCCACGCTTTCACTCTCCGTGATCGCGCGCGCTCCGGTCACCCGGCGTGACCGGGTGTGTCGCAAGGGGCGCACCGGCCCCCGGCTTCGCTTTCCGGGCCCCGGGATGCCAACCTGGCTCGCGTGAGTACTCAAGCGAACCCTCCCTCCCCGTCCTCCGCGCCGCTGCCCGCGTCCGGGGAGCGGACCGGATGGCGGAACGGGAAGCCGGGGCGGATCGAGGCCCTCGCCGCGCTCACCGCCCTCGAAGGGGCGGCTCTCGTCGTCGGCGGTGTCTACATGCTGGTGATGGGGATGCTCGGCCGCCCGCAGAGCCCGGAGCAGGCGGTGACGGGCGGCATCACCCTGATCGCGCTCGGCCTCATCCCGCTCGCGGGTGTCCGGGGCCTGCTGCTGCGCCGCAGCTGGGGCCGGGGCCCCACGGTCATCACACAACTGGTGGCGGCGCCCGTCGCCTACACGCTGCTGAAGTCCCACGGCGCGCTGATCCCCACCGGCATCGTGCTCGCCGCCGTCGTGATCACCGCGCTGGTCCTGCTCTTCAACCCGGCGACCACCCGGGAGCTGGGCATGGACCGGGGTTCGCGCCCGGCCTCCGACGACGCCACGTAGCGCCCGCACGACTCCGGGCGGCGAAAGGCCCCCGTTCCCGGCGTTCGCCCGGGAACGGGGGCCTCGCGGTCTTCGGTCCGGATCGCGCCGGGCCCGACCCGGACCGGAGCCCCGCTCCCCTCACTCCTCCACGAGCAGCCGCTCGCGCAGCTGGGCCAGCGTGCGGGCCAGCAGCCGGGAGACGTGCATCTGCGAGATGCCCACCTCCTGAGCGATCTGCGACTGGGTCATGTTGCCGAAGAAGCGCAGCAGCAGAATCCGCTTCTCGCGCGGCGGCAGCCCCTCCAGCAGCGGCTTCAGCGACTCGCGGTACTCGACGCCCTCCAGCGCCTCGTCCTCCGAGCCCAGCGTGTCCGCGACGGCCGGCGACTCGTCGTCGGTGTCCGGTACGTCCAGCGAGAGGGTGCTGTAGGCATTGGCCGATTCCAGCCCCTCCAGCACCTCCTCCTCGGAGATGCCGAGCCGCTCCGCCAGCTCGTGCACGGTCGGCGAGCGGCCGTGCTGCTGAGAGAGCTCCGCGGTGGCCGTGGTCAGTGAGAGCCGCAGCTCCTGGAGGCGGCGCGGCACCCTGACCGCCCAGCCCTTGTCGCGGAAGTGCCGCTTGATCTCCCCGACGACGGTCGGTGTCGCGTACGTGGAGAACTCCACGCCCCGGTCCGGATCGAACCGGTCCACCGACTTGATCAGGCCGATCGTGGCGACCTGGGTGAGGTCGTCCAGCGGCTCGCCCCGGTTGCGGAACCTGCGGGCCAGATGCTCCACCAGCGGCAGATGCATCCGGACCAGCCGGTTGCGCAGCTCGGCCTTCTCCGGTGACCCGTCCGGCAGTTCCCGGAGCACGACGAAGAGCGCACGCGCGGCGCTGCGGTCGTTGGGATCGTGATGCCCGTGCTCGCTCATCTGGCCCGCCCGCTCCGCCTGCTCAACCGCGACCGTGAGCCCCGAGGGCCCGTCCGTCCCGTCCGCCCCGTCCACCGGGTGCGGGCGGGCCTGCTGCTCGGGGACGGCGGTAGGGTGCGCCGCCCCCGATCGGATCGAATCGTCCCGCACAGCACCTTCCCCGTTCCCGTCGCTCACGCCGGCCCGGGTCCCGCGCCGCGTTGTTTGTGGAGGCTGATGCTGACCGTCCGGTCGTCGGCGACCGTGGACTCGACCTTGCCCGCCAGTGCGGCGAGCACCGTCCACGCGAAGGTGTCGCGTTCCGGTGCCCGGCCGTCCGTGGTCGGGGCCGACACGGTCACTTCGAGGGAGTCGTCCACGAGCCGGAACACGCAGCTGAGGACGGAACCCGGCACGGCCTGCTGGAGCAGGATCGCGCAGGCCTCGTCGACCGCGATGCGGAGGTCCTCGATCTCGTCGAGAGTGAAGTCCAAGCGCGCCGCGAGGCCGGCCGTAGCCGTACGCAGCACCGACAGGTAAGCACCCGCAGCGGGCAGCCGGACCTCCACGAAGTCCTGGTTCCCGGGTTCGCCTGCGATCTGGGACACCCTCACCTCCAAGGTGGCACAAACTCGTTCGAGGTTCCGGAACATGTCCGCAACCGTTCGGTCGGTCGTCGGTTCTCGGTCGGGGCGACGCTATCGCGATCCATGATGCCGTGTCGCCGCGAGCCCAACCGGTGGGGGTCACACATGGTAGGCACGGAGGTACTGACAGTGGCTAGTGCCGCGACCGGCATTGTTCGCACCGGACGGGGACGGGCCTTGCCGGCAGGGGCTTTCGGGTTCGGTGGCGCACAATTGCGAAGAACCGGCGCCGGTTTGACGTACCCAGACGTCAGACGATCGAACCGTCCTCGTAGCACCAGCGCCAGCTCTCGCCCGGCTCGAAGCTGCGCATGACACAGTGCCCGCTCTCCCGGGCGTGTCCCGTCGCGTGCCGGAGCGGTGACGAATCGCAGCAGCCGACGTGCCCGCAGGTCAGACAGAGCCGCAGCTGTACGGGGTGCGTACCGGCCGCCCGGCACTCCGGGCAGGTGTCACCGAGCGGGGCCGGCTCGGGGCGGGGCAGTTCGGATACGTGCGGGCACTCACTCATGATGGCCAGGTTACGACGGATGTGAGGACCCGAACGATGGACGCATTGCCCCTGGTCGCACTGGTCGCGGCCAGTGCGGCGGTAGCCGGTGCCGCGCGGCGCACCCCCGTGCCCGCGCCGCTGCTGCTGGTGGCCGTAGGACTACTTGCCGCCTACCTGCCCGGCGTGCCCCCGTACACGCTCGACGCGCACATCGTGCTGCCGCTGCTGCTCCCACCGCTGCTGTACACCGCCGCCGTGGACAGCTCCTACCTGGACCTGCGGGCCAACGCCCGGCCCGTCGCCCTGCTGTCGGTCGGCTACGTCCTCTTCGCGACGCTCGCGGTCGGCTGGCTCGCCTATCTCCTCGTGCCCGACCTGCCGTTGCCCGCCGCGCTGGTGCTCGGCGCGGTCGTCGCCCCGCCCGACGCCGTGACCGCCGCCGCCATCGCCCGCCGGGTCGGCCTCCCCGCCCGGGTCACCACCATCCTCCAGGGCGAGTCCCTGGTGAACGACGCCACCGCGATCACCGCCTACAAGGTGGCTCTGGCCGCCGCCGTGGGCGTGGGGATGAGCTGGGGCGAAGGGGTGTGGGAGTTCCTGCTCGCCTCGGTCGGCGGCGTCCTCGTCGGCCTGCTGCTGATGGTCCCGCTGCACTGGCTGCGCACCCACCTCAAGGAGGCGCTGCTCCAGAACACCCTCTCCCTGCTGATCCCGTTCGTGGCCTACGCGGCCGCCGAGCGGGTGCACGCCTCCGGAGTGCTCGCGGTGGTCGTCGTCGCCCTGTACCTCGGACACCGCTCCTGGCAGGTCGACTTCGCCACCCGCCTCCAGGAGGCCGCCGTCTGGAAGATGGTGGCCTTCGTGCTGGAGTCCGCCGTCTTCGCCCTCATCGGGCTCCAGATGCCCTTCGTGCTGAAGGGGCTCGGCGCCTACGCCGTGTGGGACGCCGTGCGGTACGCCGTCGCCGTGTTCGTCGCCGTCGTCGTGGTCCGCTTCCTCTGGGTCTACCCCGCCACCTACCTGCCCCGCTGGCTCTCCTCCCGTATCCGCGCACGCGAACCGGAGACCAACTGGACCTCCCCGCTGATCGTCGGCTGGGCCGGGATGCGCGGAGTCGTCTCCCTCGCCATCGCCTTCTCCATCCCGGCGACCATGGACGACGGCGAACCCTTCCCGGCCCTGAACCTGGTGCTCTTCCTCACCTTCACCACCGTCATCGGTACCCTGGTCGTCCAAGGGCTCTCCCTGCCGTTGCTGGTCCGGCTGCTGAAGCTACCGGGCCCCGACCGGCAGGCCCAGACCCTCGCCGAGGCGCAGGCCCAGAGCGAGGCGTCCGCGGCGGCCGAGCGACGGCTGGACGAACTGCTCTCCGACGAGCACAACAGCCTCCCCGACCCCCTCGCGGACCGACTGCGCACGGTCATGGAACGCCGCCGCAACGCCGTCTGGGAACGCCTCGGCGCCGCCAACCCGCTCACCGGCGAGTCCGCCGACGACACCTACCGCCGGCTGTCCCGCGACATGATCGAGGCCGAGCGCGAGGTCTTCGTACGCCTCCGCGACGACCGCCGCATCGACGACGAGATGCTGCGCACCCTGCTGCGCCGTCTCGACCTCGAAGAGGCCGCCGCCTACCGGGAGTCGGACGCCGACTGAGCCCCGGCAGACCTCATGCTCCCGGCTCCGTCTCCGGGCGCCCGGTGATCACCGCGGTCACCCGGGTGCCCGGGGCGAAGGCGCCCTCCCCGGCCAGCGCGGTCAGCGCGTACAGCAGCTTCGCCACGTAGATCCGCTCGACCGGCAGCTGGTGCCGATCCTCGAAGTCGTCGGCGAACGCGTGGAGTTCCGGTGTCGTACGGGCGTACCCGCCGAAGGCGAACCGGTCCTCCACCGACCACCGCCCGGCCGGGCCGCCGAACGCGTCGCGCTGGAGGTCGCGTACGGCGTCGGCCAGGAAGCCGCCGCGCAGCACCGCGACGCCGAGGGCGCGCCCGCCGGGGCCCAGCCCCGCCGCCAGGCCCGCCAGGGTGCCGCCGGTGCCGCAGGCGACGGCCGCGACCTCGGTGCGCCCCCGCAGCTCGCGCCCGAGCTCCGTACAGCCCTGTGCGGCCCGCGCGTTGCTGCCGCCCTCCGGAATGACCCGCACGTCCCCGAAACGTTCCAGCAGCGCCGCCAGCACGCGCGGATCGTCCTTCGCGCGGTACGTGCCCCGGTCCACGAAGTGCAGTCGCATCCCGTCGGCCGCGCACCGGGCCAGCGAGGGATTCAGGGGGCGGCCGTCCAGCTCCTCGCCGCGTACGACCCCGATGGTGGCGAACCCCAGCAGCCGCCCGGCGGCGGCGGTCGCCCGCAGATGGTTCGAGTACGCCCCGCCGAAGGTGAGTACCGGGCGTCCGTCGCCGGCCGCGAGGTTGGGCGCCAGCTTGCGCCACTTGTTGCCCGGCAGGTCCGGGTGGATCAGGTCGTCCCGCTTGAGCAGCAGCGCCACCCCGTGCCGCCCGAACCGCTCGTCGGGCGCCTCCACCAGCGGCGAAGGCAGCCGGGGGCGGAGTACGGACGCAGGGTCCGGGTCGGCGGAGGCCTGGGCGGCGGGGCCGGCGGGCGGGTCGGTCGGGCTCATCCCTCCAGTGTCGCCGCCCCCGCCACCCGGCAGGCTCTCAGTCCTGCGCGAGCCAGAGGTCCGGGCCGAACACCTCGTAGTGGATGTCCGCCGCCGGTACGCCCTTGGCCAGCAGCTGCGTACGCACGGCGCGCATGAAGGGCAGCGGTCCGCAGAGGTAGGCGTGGGTGCCGGGGGCCACGGTCAGGCCGCTCAGATCGACCAGTCCGGTGCGCTCGGCGGGGTGGCCGGCCTCGGGGTGCTCGTACCAGAAGTGGGCGGCGCCGGCCTTGAGCCCGGCGGTCAGCCGCGCGTGGTCGGCCCGCAGGGCGTGGTCGGCGGGGGAGCGGTCGCTGTGCACCACGGTGACCGGGGCGTCGTGGCCGGTGGCCGCGAGGTGTTCCAGGAACGACAGCATCGGGGTGCAGCCGATCCCCGCCGAGGCGAGCAGCAGCGGGGCGGCCGGCTCCGCGCCGGCGGACGCGCCGAGAGTGAGGTCGCCGTACGGCAGCGAGACGCGCAGCCGGTCGCCGGGACGGACGCGCGCGTGCAGGTGCGCCGAGACCTCGCCGTCCGGCCCGTCGCCGCCGTGCACCCGCTTGACGGTGATCGAGCGCGAGGGGGCGTCCGGGGCGCCGGAGAGGCTGTACTGGCGTATCTGGTGTGCGCCGTCCTGGAGTTCCACCTGTACGGAGACGTACTGGCCGGGCCGGAACGCGGGAGCCGGAGTGCCGTCGGCGGGGCGGAGCGTGAAGGTGGTGACGTCGGCGGTCTCCTCGGCGCGCCCGGCCACCTCCCACTCCTGCCAGACCTGGCCGGCGGCGACGCCGCGTTCCGCGTAGAGCCGGTCCTCGACGGCGATCAGGGCGTTGGCCATCAGCCAGTAGACCTCGTCCCAGGCGGCGGCGACCTCCGGGGTGACCGCGTCGCCCAGTATCTCCGCGATGGCGGCGAAGAGGTGGGTGTGGACCACTTCGTACTGCGCGGCCGTGACGCCGAGGGAGGCGTGCTTGTGGGCGATCCGGCTCAGCATCACGTCGGGGCGGGTGTCCGGGTGTTCGACCAGCATCGTCGCGAAGGCGGCGACCGAGCCGGCGAGGGCGCGCTGCTGGGTGGCGGCGGCCTGGTTGCCCCGGTTGAAGAAGTCCCGCAGCAGCTCGGGGTGGGCGGCGAAGAGCTTCTGGTAGAAGAGATCGGCGATGTCCCCGATGGCGGCCCCGACGGCGGGGAGGGTGGCGCGGACGGTTGCGGTCGACTGCTCGGAGAGCATCGGGACTCCTCGGATGTTGAATTGGTATGAGATGCGTATTTATTGGGACAGGTGGGCCGGTGTGGTCCTGCGGGGGTGTTCACCCGGCCGGGCCGGCGCTCACCCGAACCGGTCGGCGCGGTTCAGCCGGTGTCCGGGCGGCCGGTGCCGAGGCCGATGAGCAGGGGTCCGGTGGGCGAGGCGACGAGTTCGGTGACGGTGAGGGGGTCGAGTTCCGCGAAGAACGCCTCCTGCGCCCGGCGCAGGGCGCCGCGCAGCCGGCAGGCGGCGAGCAGCGGGCAGGGGGTCTCCCCCTCGCACTCCACCACGTCGCCCTCGCCTTCGAGTTCGCGGACGAGCCCGCCGATCGAGGCGGTGCGGCCGGCCCCCGTGAGGGTGAGTCCGCCGCCGCGTCCCCGGCGTGCCTCGACCAGGCCGAGGTGCTGGAGCCGGGCGACCACCTTGGCGGCGTGGGTGTACGGCACCCGCATGACCGACGCCACCTCGCGGGTGGTCGGCGGTTCGCCGTTCTCCGCGACGGCGAGGCGCATCAGCACCCGCAGCGCCACGTCGGTGAATTTCGTCAGCCGCATGGCAGCACTCTAGATAATTGGTATCTGTGATGCAAGTTATGGGCGTCGGTGGGCGGCGCGGGGCCATGGTGCCCCGTCCCCACCCCTTTTAGTCGCACTCTTTTGTGTAATGGCGTAGCGACACTCCGTGCTGAAAGGCTTCTTCACGCAGCTCAGCCCATGATCGAGAGGACCCGTCAGATGTCCGTTGGTGAAGAGGTTCGCGACACGCACGGCACGCCGCAGCAGAGTCTCGGCACGGCCGCTGCGAGGAACCTCGCGACGACCACCAAGTCCGCGCCGCAGATGCAGGAGATCACCTCCCGGTGGCTGCTGAAGATGCTGCCGTGGGTGCAGGTACAGGGCGGTACGTACCGGGTGAACCGTCGGCTCAGCTACTCGGTCGGAGACGGCCGGGTGACCTTCGTGCAGACCGGCGACCGGGTCGCGGTCATCCCCGCCGAGCTCGGCGAACTGCCCGCGCTGCGCGACTACGCGGACGAGGAGGCGCTCGCCGAGCTGGCCCGGCGCTGCGAACAGCGCGACGTGGCCGCGGGGGAGGTCATCGCCGCCTCGGGGGACGCGGCGGACCGGGTCTACCTGCTGGCCCACGGTCGGGTGGAGAAGATCGGCACGGGCCCCTACGGCGACGAGACGGTGCTCGGAGTCCTCGCGGACGGCTCGTACTTCGGAGACCACTCCCTGGTGGAGGGCGAGGCGCAGTGGGAGTTCACCACCCGCGCTGCCACCGCCTGCACCCTGCTGACGCTGAGCCGCGCCGACGTACTCAACCTCGCCGAGCGGGTCGGCACCCTCCGCGACCACCTCGCCGGGCTGCTCGCCATCCCGCAGCAGCGGACGAACAAGTACGGCGAGGCGGCGATCGACCTCTCCGCCGGCCACGTCGGCGAAGCCGTCGTCCCGCACACCTTCGTGGACTACGACGCCACGCCCCGCGAATACGAACTCAGCGTCGCCCAGACCGTACTGAAGGTGCACAGCCGCGTCGCGGACCTGTACAACCATCCGATGAACCAGACCGAGCAGCAGTTGCGGCTCACGGTCGAGGCGCTCCGCGAGCGCCAGGAGCACGAGCTCATCAACAACCGGGAGTTCGGCCTCCTCAACAACTGCGACTACGGCCAGCGGCTCCAGCCGCACGCCGGGGTACCCAGCCCCGACGACATGGACGAACTCCTCTCCCGGCGGCGCGGATCGAAGCTCTTCCTCGCCCACCCCCGCGCCATCGCAGCCTTCGGCCGCGAGTGCAACCGGCTCGGGCTGGTCCCGGAGACCGTGGACGTCGGCGGACAGCACGTACCGGCCTGGCGCGGGGTGCCGATCTTCCCGTCGAACAAGATCCCGATCACCGAGGCCCGCACCACCTCGATCATCTGCATGAGGACCGGCGAGTCCGAGCAGGGCGTCATCGGCCTCCAGCAGACCGGCATCCCGGACGAGATCGAGCCGAGCCTCTCCGTCCGCTTCATGGGCATCGACGAGCAGGCGATCATCTCCTACCTCGTCACGGCCTACTACTCCGCGGCCGTCCTCGTCCCGGACGCCCTCGGGGTCCTGGAGAACGTCGAGGTCAGCCGCTGGCACTGACGGGTCCCCACCAGCGGGGGAGGTGCGGCGGAGGTCCCGGACGGGGGAGGAGTACGGGGCCCGACAGGGTGCCGGGTGAGTGGTGTCCACCCGGCACCCGAGCACGCCCGTGCACACCCCGCCGCCGTACCCACCGCGCGGTTGTGCCCACCGCACCGCCGTACCCACCGCGCGGCTGTGCCCACTGCACCGCCGTACCCACCGCACGGCCGTACCCGCACTGCCGTACCCATACCGCCGTACGACCCGCTGCCCCCGGCCCGCGACGAACCGGACCGGGGGCTCGCCGGTGACACAGGGAGTGACCGTGACCATGACGAGTACGGACGCCGCGACCGAGGGCCACGAGGCCGCGGCGCTCCTGGAACGGACCCGGGCCGTCGTCGACCCGCAGCTGCGCGCCGCGGTGGCGTCGCTGCCCGGCGGGATGCGCCGGGTGGCGATGTACCACTTCGGCTGGGCGGACGCCGAGGGCAACGAGGGGAGCCCCGCCCCGGGCCCGGCCGGCAAGGCCATCAGGCCCGCCCTGGTACTGGCGGCTGCCCGCGCGCTGGGAGGCGACCCGGAGCGGGCGGTACGCGCCGCCGTGGCCGTCGAACTCGTGCACAACTTCACCCTGCTCCACGACGACGTCATCGACGAGGACGTCACCCGCCGCCACCGGCCCACCGCCTGGGCGGTCTTCGGCGTCCCGGACGCCGTCATCACCGGCGACGCCATGCTGGCACTCGCCCTGCGGCTGCTCGCCGACGACGACCACCCCGCCTCGGCCCCCGCCTCGGCGAGGATCACCTCCTGCGTCATCGAGCTCTGCGCCGGCCAGCAGGCCGACTGCGCCTTCGAGGAACGCGGCCCCCGGGAGGTCTCCCTCGACGAGTGCCTCACCATGGCCATGGCCAAGACCGGCGCCCTGCTCGGCTGCGCCTGCGCCGTGGGCGCCCTCTACGCCGGCGCTTCGGACCGGTCGGTCGGTGCGATGGACGGCTTCGGTCGGGAGTCCGGGCTCTCCTTCCAGCTCATCGACGACCTGATCGGCATCTGGGGCGATCCGGCGCGCACCGGCAAACCGGTCGGCGCCGACCTCGCCGCACACAAGAAGTCCCTCCCCGTGGTGGCCGCGCTCACCTCGGGCACCCCGGCCGCCGCCGACCTCGCCGCGCTCTACGAAGGCCCGCTCGGCGCGCCGGACGAGGTGCGCAGGGCCGCCGACGCCGTGGAGCGGGCCGGTGGACGCGACTGGGCCCAGGTCACGGCGGCCGACCGGATGGCACGGGCGGTCCACCACCTCTCCCGCGCCGTACCCGACCTGGCGGCGGCCGGGGACCTGCTCTCCCTCGCGGAGTTCGTCACCCGCCGCAGCCACTGACGCCCGGCGGTCACTGGGCCCCGGCGGTCACTGGGCCCCGGCGGTCACTGAGCCCCCGGCAGCCACTGGGCCCCGCCGGGCGGGCGTCCCGGAAGTCCGAAACCCCGCTCCCCCGTGGGCGGTTGCCACGGTGGAG
>NZ_JBSFVR010000178.1:0-14875 GCF_053592415.1 Streptomyces sp. NPDC002690
GCGTGGTCCTTGGTCCACACCGAGGAGGCGAGCGCGTACTCGACGCCGTTGGCGAACTCCAGGGCCTGGGCCTCGTCGGTGAAGGACTGCACGGTGATGACCGGGCCGAAGACCTCGTTCTGGATGATCTCGTCGTCCTGGCGAAGACCGGAGACGACGGTCGGCGCCCAGAAGTAGCCCGTGTCACCGACCCGGTGGCCGCCCGCCTCGACCGTGGCATGCGCCGGGAGACGGTCGATGAACCCGCTGACCTGGGCGAGCTGGTGAGCGTTGTTGAGGGGGCCGTAGAGCACGTCCTCGTCGTCCGGCATACCGGTCTTCGTCTCCTTGGCCGCCGCGGCGAGCGCCGCCACGAACGCGTCGTGCACCGATTCGTGCACCAGCACCCGGGTCGCCGCCGTACAGTCCTGGCCGGCGTTGAAGTAGCCCGCCTCGGAGATCCCGGCCACCGCCTTGTCGATGTCCACGTCCTCGAAGACCACGACGGGCGCCTTGCCGCCGAGTTCCAGATGGACGCGCTTGACGTCCTTGGCGGCCGAGGCGGCGACCTGCGTGCCGGCCCGGACGGAACCGGTGATCGAGGCCATCGCGGGGGTCGGGTGCTCCACCATCGCGCGGCCGGTCTCGCGGTCGCCGCAAATGACGTTGAAGACACCGGCGGGGAGGATCTCGCCGATGAGTCCGGCGATCAGCACGGTCGACGCGGGAGTGGTGTCGGACGGCTTCAGGACGACGGTGTTCCCCGCCGCCAGGGCCGGGGCGAACTTCCAGACCGCCATCATCATCGGGTAGTTCCACGGCGCGACCTGGGCGCAGACACCGACCGGCTCACGCCGGACGATCGAGGTGAGCCCCTCCATGTACTCGCCGGCGGAGCGCCCCTCCAGCATCCGGGCGGCACCCGCGAAGAAGCGGATCTGATCCACCATCGGGGGGATCTCCTCGCTGCGGGTGAGCGCCAGCGGCTTGCCGGTGTTCTCCGACTCCGCCGCGATCAGCTCCTCCGCGTGCTCCTCGAACGCGTCGGCGATCTTGAGCAGGGCCTTCTGCCGCTCGGCGGGCGTGGTGTCGCGCCACGCGGGGAAGGCTGCCGCGGCGGCGACCATGGCGGCGTCGACGTCCGCCTGCCCGGAGAGCGGCGACGTCGCGTAGACCTCCTCCGTGGCCGGGTTGACCACGTCGATGGTCCGTCCGTCCGCGGCGTCCCGGAATTCCCCGTCGATGTAGTTGCGCAGTCGGCGCACCTCGGTGGTCACAGCCACCCCTCCTTGTCGTCGGTCTCTTCGTCGGCCCGGTGTTCCACGCCAGCCTACGGCGCGCTCCCCGGAGTGCAGACGCTTTCGACATGCCCCACCGCCACTGCGTGCGGATTCAGTCGGATTCTGACACCAGGACAACGAATTTCATCGATCCGTGCTTGCAACTCCCCGGAGTCGCGGTGCACAGTGGTGCCCGTGGCCAGTCGTAGCGCGGAGTCCCGGACCGGGAACGGATCGACCCCAGCGGTCGATGCCGTCTCCCTGGCGATCATCGAGCAGCTCCAGGAGGACGGGCGCAGGCCGTACGCGGCCATCGGCAAGGCCGTGGGCCTCTCCGAGGCGGCCGTGCGCCAGCGTGTGCAGAAACTGCTCGACCAGGGCGTCATGCAGATCGTCGCCGTCACCGACCCGCTGACCGTGGGTTTCCGTCGGCAGGCGATGGTCGGCATCCATGTGGCCGGTGACGTGGAACCGGTCGCCGAAGCGCTGACGGCGATGGACGAGTGCGAATACGTGGTGCTGACCGCCGGATCGTTCGACCTGATGGTGGAGATCGTCTGCGAGGACGACGACCACCTCCTGGAGACGATCGGCACCCGTATACGGACCATTCCCGGCGTGCGCTCCACCGAGAGCTTCGTCTATCTCAAGCTCAAGAAGCAGACCTATATGTGGGGAACCCGATAGTCGTGAGCAAGGACCTCAGCCGAACCGCGTACGACCACCTGTGGATGCACTTCACCCGCATGTCGGACTACGAGAACGCGCCCGTCCCCACCATCGTGCGGGGCGAGGGCACCTACATCTACGACGCTGCGGGAAAGCGCTACCTCGACGGTCTCTCGGGCCTCTTCGTGGTCAACGCGGGGCACGGTCGCCACGAGCTCGCCGAAACGGCGTACAAGCAGGGCCAGGAGCTGGCCTTCTTCCCCGTGTGGTCGTACGCCCACCCCAAGGCCGTCGAGCTGGCCGAGCGGCTCGCCGACTACGCACCGGGCGACCTCAACAAGGTCTTCTTCACCACGGGCGGCGGTGAGGCCGTCGAGACCGCCTGGAAACTGGCGAAGCAGTACTTCAAGCTCCAGGGCAAGCCGACCAAGTACAAGGTCATCTCCCGCGCCGTCGCCTACCACGGCACCCCGCAGGGCGCCCTGTCGATCACCGGCCTCCCCGCCCTCAAGGCGCCGTTCGAACCGCTCGTCCCGGGCGCGCACAAGGTCCCCAACACCAACATCTACCGTGCGCCCCTCTTCGGCGACGACCCCGAGGCGTTCGGCCGATGGGCCGCCGACCAGATCGAGCAGGAGATCCGGTTCGAGGGCCCCGACACGGTCGCCGCGGTCTTCCTGGAGCCGGTGCAGAACGCGGGTGGCTGCTTCCCGCCGCCGCCGGGGTACTTCCAGCGGGTGCGCGAGATCTGCGACCAGTACGACGTGCTGCTCGTCTCCGACGAGGTCATCTGCGCCTTCGGGCGCCTCGGCACCATGTTCGCCTGCGACAAGTTCGGCTACGTGCCGGACATGATCACCTGCGCCAAGGGCATGACCTCCGGCTACTCGCCGATCGGCGCCTGCGTCGTCTCGGACCGGATCGCGGAGCCGTTCTACCAGGGCGGCAACACCTTCCTGCACGGCTACACGTTCGGCGGCCACCCGGTCTCGGCGGCCGTCGCCCTGGCCAACCTCGACATCTTCGAGCGCGAGGGCCTCAACCAGCACGTGCTGGACCACGAGGACGCCTTCTTCTCCACCCTGAGCAAGCTGCACGACCTCCCGATCGTCGGCGACGTCCGGGGCAACGGCTTCTTCTACGGCATCGAGCTGGTCAAGGACAAGGCGACCAAGGAGACGTTCACCGCCGAGGAGACGGAGCGGGTGCTCTACGGTTTCCTCTCCAAGGCTCTGTTCGACAACGGGCTGTACTGCCGGGCCGACGACCGGGGCGATCCGGTCATCCAGCTCGCCCCGCCGCTCATCTCCGACCAGTCCACGTTCGACGAGATCGAAGGCATTCTCCGGAGCGTCCTGACGGAGGCCTGGGCCACGCTCTGAAATCCCCTGCACACCGACCCGTCCCCCGTGGTCACTTCGGCCCGAATGAGCCCGTTCGAGTGAGAACGGACTCGTCCGGGCCGCGTGCTGTTCGCACACCTCGGCACGACTCCCTACCGTGCCCAGTGACCGAACGGCCGCGTCTTCGTTCCCCCGTACGGGGGAACGGGAAACTGACCTGAACCGAGGTGTACGCCATGGTGGCCCCGCCGGACAACGACGTGATCTGGGCACGCTCCCTGCACCACTCCCACAATGGATCGCCGGGCCTCAGCGGTGTCTCGCTCGGTGTCCGCTCCGGCGAGATCCTCGCCGTGACCGGGCCGCGCGGCAGCGGCAAGTCCACGCTGCTGCACTGCCTCTCCGGTCAACTGGTGCCGCAGCAGGGCGAGGTGTGGTTCAACAGCGTGCCGGTCCACACGATGGGCCCGCGCATGCGCGAACAGCTGCGCCGCGACCGGTTCGGCTGGATCGCCTCCGACCCGCAGCTCGTCCCCGAGCTGAGCGCCTGGGAGAACGCGGCGCTGCCGCTGCTGCTGCGCGGCACCTCTCACCGCACCGCCAAGAAGGCCGCCATGGAGTGGCTGGAGCGCATGGACATCGGACCGCTCGCCAAAAAACGGCCGCACGCGCTGCTCCAGATCCAGCGCCAGCGGATCTCCGTGGCGCGCGCCCTCACCGCCTCGCCGTCCGTGATCTTCGCGGACGAGCCGACCGCGACCCTGCACGGTGCCGACCGGGACCAGCTGCTGCGGACCCTCACGGCGGCGGCGCGCTCGCACGACATCACCGTGGTGATCGCCACCCACGACGTGGAGATCGCCGCACTCGCCGACCGTACGGTCCCGATGCTGGACGGCCGCCGGGTCGCCACCGTCAGACTTCCCGCCGTAGCCGATCCGGAAGGCCGCTCGGCGTGCTCGCTCTCCGTCTAGTCCGCGGCTCCCATCCCCTCGTCCTGGTCAGGCGGCTGCTGGTGGCCTCCGCATCCGCCGGGGTGGGCTTCCTGCTGCTGAGCACACTCGGCCACGCCGTCGGGCACCCGGAGCAGGCGGCGGGCTCGGTACTGCGTCTGCTGTGGTGCTCGGTCCCGCTGGCGGCCACCGTGCAGTTCGCCGTCGCGGTGGCCCGTACCGACCCGAGTACCCGGCCGCGTGCCGGGCTCTCCGCTCTCGGCCTCGGGCCGGTGCGGCTGTCGGTGCTCGCCGCGGTCTCCACGGCGGTGGCCACCACGCTCGGATCGATGGTGGCCCTGCTCTTCTTCCTGCATCTGCGCGGCGATCTGACCGGGCTCCCCTTCGACGGCGGCGCGGCGGCGTTCCTGGGCGCCGGTACCCCGCTGCCGCTCGCCGCCGCGCTGGTACTGCTGGCGCTCGTTCCCGTATCGGCGTCCGTGGCGAGCGCGCTGGCCCTGCGGTCCCGCCCCACGGCCCCGGCCGAGGACGAACCGTTCGCGGCGGAGGAGCCCCTCTCCCCCGTTCCTGCTCCGGCCGGCCTGCCCTGGGGGGTGGCGCTCGCCGCCGCCGGGCTGGCGGTGGAGGCGTACGCGAGCCGGGGCTCGGGAGGCAGCCCCTTCCCGCTGCCCGGACGGCTCGACACCACCCCCGCCGGGGTACTGGCCGGCTGGGTCCTCACCGCGACCGGTCTGGCTCTCGCCGGGCCCGGCCTCACCCACCTCTGCGGCAGGCTGCTCCAGTCGGCACGGCCGGGGGCCGTGCGACTGCTGGCGGGCCGGGTCCTGATGGACGAGGCCCGTCGCATCGGCCGACCGCTCGGCATCGTGTGCGCCGTGGTCGCCGGCGCCGTGGCCGCGATGGCACTGTACGAGCCGGGGTCGCGCCACTACGGGCCGCTCACCGCGCTCGGTGCCGTCCTGGTGCTTGGCTGCACGACGGCGTCCCTGCTGACCTCGGCGATCGAGGCGAGGCAGGACAGGGCGCGGAACGCGGAGACCCTGCACCGGATGGGCGCCCACTCGTCCGTCCTGCGGTCCGCGACCGCGCTGCGGGCCGTGACGCTGGTGTTGGTGTTCGCGCCGCTGACCTGGGCGATCGCCCAGCTGGCGGCCCTCCCCCTGTCGGGCTGAGGACTCCGGGGGTGCGCGCGGCCCCGCCGGGACCCCGGTGGGGCCGCGCGGGCTCTCAGGGGTGCGTGGCCAGGCGTGCGGCGAGGGCGTCGAAGAAGGCCTCCCAGCCGTCCTCCGCGGCGGCGTACTGCTCGGGTGTGAGATGGCCGCCGCGCTGCTGGAAGACCAGCTCGGTGGTGCCGCCCGGCCGCTCGTGGAAGGTGGCGGTCACCGTCTCGCCCGCGTCCTCGGGCGCGGTGACGTCCTGGAGCGTGAAGACGATCCGCTCGGGGTCGGCGACTTCGAGGTACGTCCCGTGGAACGGCATCTCGGTGCCGGGCACCACCAGCACCAGGCTCCAGCCGCCCCCGGGGCGTACGTCCATGGACATCCGGTCGAGCGGGACCTCCGCTTCGCCGCCGTACCAGGCCGCGAAGTCCTCGGGATCGGTCCACGCCCGGAAGACACGCTGCCTGGGAGCGTCGAGGACGCGGGTGATGTCGATGCCCTCACGTGCCGAGCGTGCCGAGCGTGCCGAGCGTGCCGAGCTGCTCATGATCCGCGTCACTGTCCTTCCCGGGCGGGGCCGGCCGGGCCGGGCCGGCCCGCTGCCGAAGCCGACGTGGTCCGCCTCCAGCTTGCGCCGACCGGCCCGGACTGTCGCGGCGGCGGGCGGGCGAAGGGACCGGAACCCGGCGCGGGCGGTCAGGACTCCGGGACGCCCGTGGTGGACCCGGCGAGGTGCCGCAGGAAGAACGCGGCGGCACCCGCGCCTGTCCTCGCCCGTGCGTCCTCGTCGCCCTCCACGTGCTCGAAGAAGTCCTCGTGCCGGACACCCGGACCGACGCAGGCCCCGGTGATCCCGGGAACGTGTGCCAGGTACGGCGCGGTGTCCTCCGCGTACGGGGTGATGGTGTCGGCACCGGCCCAGCGGATCTCCACCGGAATCCGGATCGCCGCCAGGCTCGCGGGCGTCACCAGCGAACCCAGTCCTGGCGCCACCTGGAAGACGGCCCGCACGCGGGGGTCGGACACGTCCGCCCCGGAGTCCTGGACGACCGCCGCCAGCTCCTCGGCCGACCGCTTCTTCCGCAGGGCCGCGATCAGTGCGGGGAACTCCGGGATCACGGGCTCCGGCACCCTTCCGTCGAGCACGGCCGCCACCAGGTCCCGGTCGACCCGCGCCCCGGCGAGTGCGGCGGCGGTGTAGCCACCGAACGAGAACCCCGCCGCACCCACCGGCCCCAAGGGCTCCCGGGCGGCCAGCGTATCGAGCGCGAAGCTGACGTCCCGGGCACGTTCCCAACCGAAGAGGAAGCCCTCGGGCTCGTATCCGTCGACGAAATTGTTGCCGTGGTGGTCGAGCGCGACCACGCGCAGGCCCGCCTCCGTCAGCGGACGTACCAGCCAGTTCATCTCACTTCCGGAGCCACCCGTTCCGTGCGACACCACGACCAGCGGACCCTCGTCGGTGACCCGGCGGACCGGCTCCCACGCGTAGAGCCGTACCGGACGGGGCGCGGAGGCGTCGCGCAGGTCGCGGCGGGAGCCGTCGTGCAGGACGGATATGCGCGGCTCGGCCGGCTGCGGGGTCGTCATGCGCGGCAGCGTAGCCGCCACCCGGCCGGCCTCCACCGGGGCGCGCCCCGGGCCGGGCGGCGGATCGTGGGGTATCGCCGAGGTGAGCCCGGAAGGGGCCATGGGATGATCTTGAATCCGTGAGGGCCCGGCCCGCCATCCGTCCGGCTCAGTTCGTTGGTGATGTTGTTGTCGTCCGGGCCCTGGGGTGGTGACCTCGATCGAACGGACCGCGTCTGCGCGGTTCAAGCGGCTGATCACCGCGCGTGAGCTGCATCTATTCCTCTCACCGACTCGCGATGAGCTGGAGTGGGCCGCCGACCGTACGGACAGCGATGAGCATCTGCTGGCCCTGCCGCTGATGCTGAAGTCGTATCAGCGCATGGGGTGCTTCCCGAAGGTGGAGGACATCCCGGAGGCGGTGGCGGAGTTCGTGCGGCGGGCGGTGGAGCTGCCGGAGAGCACGCTGCCGGTGTACCGGGCGGCGAAGACGATGAAGAACTACCGGGGGTTGGTACGGCAGCGGGTCGGCGTGGCCTACGACCAGGCTCGCGCCCGGCGGATCGCCGGGGAGGCGGACGCGCCTGATGTCGCGGAGCTGCGGGGCTGTAAGCCCGTCAAGCGCCTCGCGCTGGTGGCGTGTCTGACGCACAAGGCACGGATGCGGGTGCGGGACGACCTGGCGACGATGTTCCGCGAGCGCGTGGCGTTGAAGATCAAGAAGGCCAAGGTGGAGCTGGAGGAGATCAGGCTCGCCGAGCGGGAGATCGTCGAGGCCCTGATCGGGAACTACCGCACCGGCACCGCGCTCAAGGACATCGACGAGGGAGGTCCCGCTCAGGCGGCGCTGGAGAAGGCCGCGGCCATGACCGCCGAGGTCCGGGCGGCTCTGGCAGGCCTGGACGAACAGGCGCCCGCCGACGAGGTCGCGCGGCGTCTGGAGGGCAGGGTCTCCCCGGTGGTCCTCGCCCTGGCCAGGGCCCAGGCGGTGCAGGCCGGCGGGTTCGGCGCGGCCACGAAGGCGGTGGAGGGCTTCGGCGGTTTCGCCAAGCAAACGTCATCGACTTCGACCTGATCGAGTCCCAGTTCCGCCACCTGATGCGCGTGGCCGTCTCCGTGCGCGAGGGCGCCATCTCCTCATCCACGCTGCTCGAGCGCCTGCGGTCCGGGTCGAAGAAGAACGCCACCTACGCCGCCTTCCGCGAGGTCGGCCGCGTCATCCGCACCGTGCAACTGCTGCGCCACCTCACCGACGCGCCGCTTCGCCGGCGGGTGACCGCGGCGACCGACAAGGTCGAGTCGTTCAACCGGTTCTCCCAGTGGATCGGCTTCGGCAACCGCGGCGTCATCGCCGACAACGACCCGGTCGAGCAGGAGAAGGCGATGAGACTCAACGCCCTGCTCACGAACGCGGTGATCTTCCACAACACCCTGGACATCGCGGAGATCGTGCGGCAGCCGCTGGAGGAGGGATGGACGATCGACCCCGAGGACCTGGCCCCCATCTCGCCGTACCTGACCGAGCACATCAACCGGTTCGGCGAGTACTCCACGCACGAGCTCGGAATCCAGCCCGAGGCGTACGACCCGAAGCTGGACGTCGACGTCACCCCGCTGTGTGAGCGGGACCTGACCGCTTCTGTTCTGGGCCAAGCCGCCTGACCGTCCGTACCGAAGGGCTTCTGCCGCGGCTTCACCCGGTTCCTGGAAACCCTGAGTCGGTAGACGGGGCGAAGAGGTAGCGGTCCATCATGAGCGCGGCGTCGGCGAGGATCCGGGGGTCGCCTTCGGCGCTCTCGCGGAAGGCAAGGTCGAGCAGGTTGCCCCCGACTTCCACCGCGAGTCGGGCGCGTCGCCGGAACTGCTCGGTGTCCGGCATCGCATATCCGCGGACGAGCGCCTTGTGGACCCGCTCGGCGATCTCCAGGTCCGTTTGCCGGCCGTACGCACGCAGCGCCTCGATACGCGGCCCGTAGTACCAGACATGACGGTAGCCGGGCTCCTTGCGGAAGCGGTCCGCGAAGGCGGCGAGCAGCTTCTCCAGCAGCTCCTGCGAGCGCGCCGGCAAGGGCTCCTCGGTGATCCGCTCGGTGATCCGCACGTCCATCTCAAGCCAGCCCCGGACCAGGGAGGCGACGATCGCTTCCTTGTCGGTGAAGTACCGGTAGAGCACGCCGACCGAGACTCCCGCTTCCGCGGCGATCAGCTTGGTGCCCAGCTCGTCGTAGGAAGCCGTTTCCAGAAGCGTGGCAGTCGCCTCAAGGATGCGGGCCACCTTCTCCCGGCTGCGCTGTTGCTGTGGTTTGTGGACCTGCTCAGTCATCCGACTCCTTGACACCTTCCAGAACCAGAACCAGAGTCTGGTTCATGTTAATGGGCAGGGGGATACCTCGCACACGGCTCGGGCCGAGCTTCAACCAGGTTTGGGCCTCGGTCACCGTATCCAGCCTCGGTGACGGCATGAGCTTCGTCGCTCTGCCGCTCCTCGCGGCGCAACTGACCGACGATCCGCGGCAGATCGCGATGGTGTCCCTGGCGGAGCAACTGCCCTGGCTGCTCCTCGGCCTGCCCTCCGGCGTTCTGGCGGACCGCTTCGACCGCCGCCGCATCCTGTGGCTCGTCGACGCAGCCCGGGCCCTACTTGTCGGAGCGCTCGCCGCGGCGGTGGCAGCCGGCATGGTGACGATCCCGTTCCTGGCGCTCGTCGCCTTCCTGCTCGGCTGTGGACAGACGCTCTACGGCGGAGCCTGGGCCGGTATGGTCCCGGCACTGGTTGCGCCCGGCGCGCTCATACGGGCCAACGCCCGCCTGCAGGCAAGCTCCCTGATCACCGACACCCTGCTCGGAACGCCTCTGGGAGCGCTGCTGTTCGGCATCGCCACCGCGCTGCCCTTCGCCGTTGACGCGGTGTCCTTTGCCGCCGCTGCCGCCCTGGTGTTCATGCTCCGCGGGAGCTTCCAGCCCCGTTCCCAGCAGGCGTCGAAGACGTGGACAACCCTGCGTCGTGACACGACCGAGGGGGTCCGCCGGCTCTGGCGCCACCACTTGCTGCGCCGGCTCTGCCTGGCATCCGGGATCACCAACCTCGTCAGCGGGGGCCTGATTGCCATCCTGGTGCTCTACGCCCGGCAAACTCTGGGCCTGGGCAACCTGGGCTTCGCCCTGCTGGTCGCCTGCTTCGCACTCGGCGGCGTGACCGGAGCAATGTCGACTCCGCGCCTAACCGCACGCTTCCGCCCTCCACGGGTCCTCAAACTGACCGCCGCGGGCACTGCCGTCGCTGCTGCAGTCGTAGGCACTGCGACTACAGGCCCTATGGCGGGCATGGGTATCGCCGCATACGGAGCGGCGAGCCTGGCATGGAACGTCACCGCAGTATCGCTGCGCCAGTCACTCGTGCCTGCGGAGCTGCTGGGGCGTGTCGCCATGGCCTACCAGATGGTCATCGGCAGTGGCACCGCACTGGGTGCCGTGGCAGCCGGCTTCACCGCCCATGCCTTCGGACTGCGCGCCCCCTTCTACGCCGGGGCCGTCCTCCTGTTCGCCGCCTGTCTGATCAGCACGCGATCCAGCGAGAAGACCGCTCTGCCCTCCCAGAGCGCGACGGCCGTCGACGACGGTGCTACGGGAGCACGCCGCAGCACCGGATCCACACGAGCGGACGACGAGGAGACCCGCTGAGCATGGGGCGATAGTGGGGGCGCGCTTCGGCTGCCGCGGGCCCGGGCAGTGCCCCTCTCCGCCCCTCCGGCCGCGTACACCGCGGCGGTCGAGCGATACCTCACCGGGGCGGGCATCGCGAAGTCTTCCGCGCGCATCCACCGGATCTCGCTGACGACGTGGGGACGGATGCTCGGCGGCGAACCGGCGCCGACCGGATCCGCCCGCCGGGGTGCGAAGCCGCTCGTCTTCCCCGTCGCCGCGATCGACGACCCGGCGCTGCCAGAGGTGCTGGCCGAGCTGGCGGCAGCGCGGGCAGACGAGATGGACGCCGGCACCGTCAACCGGGAGCTGCCCATCGCACGCAAGGCGATCGGCTGGCGGCAGCGCCAGGGCTGGATCGAAGGCGATCCGACGATCGGCATCGAGCGGCGGCCAGCGCCGCCCGATCGCACCAAAGCCTTGGCGGAGAACCAGATCGCCGCCCTGTGGCGGCTGGACGTCGCCCTGCGGGAGAAGACGCAGTGGAAGATGCTCTACGAGTCCGCCGCGCGGGCCGATGAGGCGCTGTGCCTGAACGTGGAAGACCTGTACCCGCAGGACAAGCGGAGCCCGACCCTGGCCAAAGGCGGCGCGACCGAGTGGATTCACCGGCAGTCCGGCACCGCCCAGCTGCTGCCCCGCCTGATCGCGGGCCGCACACGCGGCCCGCTGTTCCTCACCGGACGCGAGGCCCCAGCCGGAACGCCGACGCTCGACGTGTGTCCGGAGACCGGGCGGGCCCGGCTCTCCTACCGCCGGGCCGAGGAGCTCTTCGAGGAGAACACCCGACTGCTGGCCAACCCGCTCGCCTCACCCGAGGACATCGAGGCCCTGGACGGCTGGACACTCCACCGGCTCCGTCACAGTGCCCTGACACACGACGCCGAGGGCGGCACCTGGATCACGTCTTCAAGATCATCCCGTGGCCCCCATGGGGCTTACCTCGGCGCTACCCCGTCGTCGCTCACGTCCGGGCGGCCTCGGCATCGACCCCGGCGGCCCGCAGCACGCGGGCCAGGCGCTCCATCTCGGGCATCGTGCCCACGTACCGGCCCGTGACGACCTCGTGGAGCACGGACTTGACGTCGGCCAGGGGGAGGCCGAGTACGTTCCTCAGCACACGCATGGCCACGGCCCTGCTCGCCGCCTGATCCACTCGCAGCCGCACCGCACCGTGTTCGGCCAGCAGGCGGTCCCGCAGTTCCGCAGGCAGGTCACCGCCGCAATCGGCGACCGCGAGACCGCAGGACATGCAGCTGATCTCCGTGTCCCAGGTCAGGGAACCGCCCACGAGTGCCTGAACACCCGAGCACGTCGTCTCGGCGCCGCAGTCCTGGCACTCGGCCCGGTAGTCGAGGCACTCGAAAACCATCGGCTCCATCGCCACCCCTTCGGGGAGACTACCGCTCGCCCGGGAACCAGTGCGTGGGCCCCGGCAGCCCGGAGCGGGGCCACATCGGTCAGGACTCCGCTTCGGCCGCCAGGACCACCGTGCCCGCCGCGTCGAAGGTGACTCCCACGGCCGCGCCCTCGGCCGGGGTGTCGGCGAGCGCGCACTCGGCCTCCACGACCGGGCCGTGCTCGGGGGTCAGCCGTACGGCGACCCGGTCGCCCCGGAACGTACGCGCTCCGGCCGTGCACCGCAGGCCGTCCTGCGGGGCTCCGAGCCGCACGCCCGCGGGCCGTACCAACAGGTCGCAGCGCCCCTGCGGCGATCCCTCGGGTACGGGCACCTCACCCCACGGGGTGCGGGCGACCGTGCCGGTCACGGTCGCCCCGACCACGTTGTCGAACCCGAGGAAGCGGGCGACGAAAGCGGAGGCGGGACGCTGCCAGACCTCCAGCGGGGTGCCGGCCTGGGCGATCCGGCCGTCCCGCATCACCACGACCCGGTCGGCGAGCGCGAAGGCCTCGCCCTGGTCGTGGGTGACGGCGAGCACCGTCGTGCCCAGGTCCGTGAAGAGCGAGCGGAGTTCGACGACGAGCCGCTCGCGCAGCCCCCGGTCGAGCTGGCCGAGCGGTTCGTCCAGCATCAGCAGTCGGGGGCTGGGCGCGAGGGCGCGGGCGAGCGCCACCCGCTGCTGCTCACCGCCGGACAGCCCCGCGACGGCCCGGGGGCCCGCCCCGGAGAGCCCCACCAGAGCGAGGAGCTCGGCGACCCGCTCCCGCTGGGAGGCCCGGTCCACCCCGCGCATCCGCAGCCCGAAGGCGACGTTGGCGGCGACGTCCCGGTGCGGGAAGAGCTGGTGGTCCTGGAACATCAGCCCGAGGCCGCGCCGGTGGACCGGGACGCCCGCCTGGTCGGCGCCGTCGAGGGACACCCGGCCACCGTCGAGCGGCTGGAGACCGGCGACGACACGCAGCAGCGTGGATTTCCCACTGCCGCTCGGGCCGAGTACGCAGACGATCTCGTGGTCGGCGACGGTGAGGTCCACCGCGTCCAGCACCGCTCGTCCGCCGAAGCGGACCGTGGCCCTCTCCAGCTCCAGCATGGTCAGAACTCCCCGGATCGGTCGGTACGGATGCGTTCGAGGAGCAGCAGGGAGACGGCGCACACCAGCATCAGGATGGTGCTGAGAGCCATCGCCTGGCCGTAGTTGAGATCTCCCGAACGGCCCAGCAGCCGCGCGACGGCCACCGGCAGCGTCGGGCGGTCGGGACGGGCGATGAAGACGGTGGCGCCGAACTCGCCGAGCGAGACGGCGAAGGCGAAGCCGGCGGCGACCAGCAGCGCCCGGCGCACCAGCGGGAGATCGACCTCCCGCCAGGCCCGCAGCGGCGAGGCACCGAGGACCGCCGCGGCCTCCCGCAGCCGGGCGTCCACCGCGCGCAGGACCGGCAGCATGGTCCGTACGACGAAGGGGACGCCCACCAGTGCCTGGGCGAGCGGCACCAGGATCCACGAGGTGCGCAGGTCGAGCGGCGGCTCGTCCAGTGTGATCAGGAAGCCGAAGCCGACGGTCACCGCGGAGACGCCGAGAGGCAGCATGAGGAGCGCGTCGAAGCCCCTCACCAGCCGTCCCGCCCGGCGGGTGAGCGCGGCGGCTGCGAGCCCTCCCACGACGAGCGAGATGCCGGTGGCGGCGAGGGCGTACTGGAGGGAGTTCCCCATCGCCTCCAGCGGGGCGACCAGGAAGGTGGAACCGCTCGCCTCCGCGGAGCCCAGGGCCCGGTAGTAGGCGAATCCGTGGCCGCCGGGCTGGTCGAACGACCGCTCCACCAGTACGCCGAGAGGCAGCAGGATCAGCAGGAGCACGGTCAGCAGGAGAGCGCCGAGGAGCGCCCACTGTCCGGCGCCGCGCGGGCGGCGGGCGGTCTGCGACGGGTCGACGAGGCGCAGGGCGGTTTCCCGGCGGCGTACCGTACGCGCGTGCACGGCCAGGATGGCGCCGACGGCGACGAACTGGACGAGGGTCAGCACCGCCGCCGTGGGCAGGTCGAGCAGTTGCGCGGTCTGCCGGTAGATCTCCACTTCCAGCGTGGAGTAGGCGGGACCGCCGAGGATCTGCACGACACCGAACGAGGTGAACGTGAAGAGGAAGACCATCAGCGCGGCGGCGCCCACGGCGGGGGCGAGCGCGGGCAGCGTCACCCGCCGCCAGGCGGCGAACCGCCCCGCGCCGAGTACCCGGGCGGCCTCCTCCTGGCGCGGGTCGAGCTGTGACCAGAGCCCGCCGACGGTCCGCACGACCACGGCGTAGTTGAAGAAGACGTGGGCCAGCAGGATCGCCCAGACGGTGGTGTCGAGGCGTACCCCCCACAGCTCGTCGAGCAGTCCGCCGCGTCCGAGCAGGGCGAGGAAGGCCGTACCGACCACGACGGTCGGCAGGACGAACGGCACGGTCACGATCGCGCGCAGCAGCTGTTTGCCGGGGAATTCGAGGCGGGCGAAGACGTACGCGCCGGGGAGGGCGATCAACAGGGTCAGCGCGGTGGAGGCGAACGCCTGCCAGGTGGTGAACCAGAGGACGTCCAGCAGGTCGGCGCGGCCGAGGACCTCGCCGAAGCGCGCGAACTGCCAGCCGTCCTCGGTCTTCAGCCCCTGGGCGACGATCGCGGCGACCGGGTACGCGAAGAACAGCGCGAAGAACGCGACGGCCCGGACCCGACCAACGGCGACTCCATGTTGTAAAGGACGAACAGGATGCCCTGGAGGCAGAGCCGGTCCGACACCGGCCTCGGCCCCGGAGACCGCTCCGGCCACGGCGGCAGCAACGGCT
>NZ_JBSFVR010000179.1:0-14864 GCF_053592415.1 Streptomyces sp. NPDC002690
GGAGAGACTTCCCGGTGACCGCCTTCAGCCCCGCGTACGTGCGAAGCATGGCGGCTCAACATGCCTTCACCTATGAGGTGTTGCATCGGGTGCACACGACAGGTGATCCGGCCGGGGCGCTCCGGTCGTTACGGCAGGGCGTGGACGTGCGCGCCGACCGCGCTCGACCAGGCGTTGCCCGCGGTGGCGTCCCAGTTGGTGGACCAGGTCATCGCGCCGCGCAGTGCGGGGTAGGTCTTGGCCGGCTTGAAGGAACCACAGCTGGTGCCCTTGGCGAGGCAGTCGAGCGCCGCGTTCACGATCGACGGGGCGACGTAGCCGCTGCCCGCACCGCGGGTCGAGGCGGGAACCCCGAGACCGACCTGCGAGGCGTCGAGGCCACCCTCCAGCTGGATGCAGGCGAGAGCGGTGAGGAAGTCCACCGAACCCTGCGAGTAGACCTTGCCGTCGCAGCCCAGCATCGAACCGCTGTTGTAGTACTGCATGTTGACGACGGTCAGGATGTCCTTGACGTTGAGCGCCGTCTTGAAGTACTCGCCGGACGTCGACTGCATGTCGATGGTCTGCGGGGCCATGGTGATGACCAGACCCGAACCCGCCTTGGTGGAGAGCGCGCGCAACGCCTTCGTCATGTAAGTGGAGTTGAGGCCGTTCTCCAGGTCGATGTCGACGCCGTTGAAGCCGTACGTCTGCATCAGGGAGTAGACCGAGTCGGCGAAGGCGGTGGCGGAGGCGTCGCTGTTGACCGCGACCGCGCCCTTCTCGCCGCCGACCGAGATGATGACGTTCTTCCCGGCGGCCTGCTTCGCCTTGATGTCGGCCTTGAACTGGTCGACGGTGTAGCCGTTCAGGCCCGCCGAGTCCAGCGTGAAGGAGACCGCGCCCGGCGTGGACGTGGCGTCCGCGAAGGAGACCGCGATGATGTCGTAGGCCGACGGCACGTCGCTGAGCTTCTGGACGGTCGCGCCGTTGTTGAAGTTCTGCCAGTAGCCGGTCACCGCGTGCTTGGGCACCGTCGTCGACGTGGGCGGGTTGGTGGTGCCCGAGGTGGACGTACGGACGCTGAGCGCCGACGACTTGGCGGACTCGCCCGCCGCGTTGGTCGCGCTGACCGCGAAGGAGTACGCCGTGTCGGCGGACAGCCCGGAGATCGTCGCCGAGGTCCCGGTCGCGGTGGTGGCCTTCGCGCCGTCCTTGTAGACCGTGTAGCCGGTGGCCCCGGAGACGGAGTTCCAGGAGAGCGACACGGAGGACGAGGTCTTGGTGCCCGAGGTGAGACCCGCCGGGGTGGCCGGGACCGTCGGGGCGGGGTCGGTGCCACCGCCGCCGTCCGGGCCGGTGACCGCGATGTCGTCCGCGTAATAGGCGGGCTGGCCGTACCAGCCGTGGGTGTAGACCGTCACCGACGTGGTGGAGGCGCCCGTCGTGAAGCTGGTGGCGAGCTGCGACCAGCCGGTGGCGCTCGGCGTCCAGGTGGAGACGTCCGTGGTGCCGGTGCCGCTCACGCCGAGGTAGACGTAACTGCCCTGCACCCAGGAGGACAGCGCGTAGGTCGAGTTGGGCTTCACCGCGACGGTCTGGCTGCACTGCGCGTTGTCCAGGCCGGCGGGGGTCGCCTTGAGCGCGGAGCTTCCGCCGTGCACGGGCGAGGAGACGGTGGCGCCGCTGCCCGCCGTACAGGTCCAGTTGGTGAGTCCCGATTCGAAGCCCGCGTTCTTGGCCACGTTGACGTCGGCGGCCTCCGCGTTGCTCACGAGACCGGTGAGGGTCAGCGCGCCCGCCGCGACGACTGCCATGGCGGCGCCGAGCGCGGGACGGGTGTAGGGCCTGCGGTGCCTTCTGCCTGCGGTGCGTTGCACTGCGTCCTCCGGGGGGAGTCGGGGTGGCGGCGTGGGTGTGCCGGGGGTCCGTGCGGGTCCGTGCGGTTCTGCGTGTGGGGGTCGCCGGGGGGAGGCGACGAGGGACGGTGGCCACCGCTGGCCGATAAACTGGTCCAGACCAATCAAGTTGTCAAGACCTCTGATGGCGATTCACTCGTCCTAGCGGTTGTCGGGGGAGTCCGGGCGGGGTGCCGATTGTCCGGTCCGGGTGGGTCTGGGTCCTGGGTGGGCGCCTCCCCGTATCCGGCCCGCAGGTGGCCGGCGAGAACCTTTGCGACCGTGTGTGCCGGTGTCCCGTTGTCAACGCGGCGCGCTCGCAAAGGTGTTGTGGGTTCGTGTGACTGCGGGGGGCCCGACGGGCCGACCGCGTCCGGTCTGGCCTCTCCGTGCCTGCTGAGGGTGGCGGGGTGAGATGTTCGTCCCGTCACCGGCGGAGCGTGACGCCCGGCGTGGCGTCGGACCATGCCGTCACCCGGATAAAATGGCGTGTGCAAAGAAGGGTTGACGGACGCATCGATGGGCATCATGCGGACGCACGGGGGAGCGGGTGACGTCAATGAGTTCTCGTACTCATCAATTGTCGTACGCGGGCGCGGACGGCGATGCGTGAAACCCCAACGCCCCGCCAAGATCGGCGGATTGGCGAATGGCTGGGAAAGCGCCGGATAAACCTCTCTGGCGCTCTCAATTCAACTACCTTCGGGTCGCGCTGATATGGAGCCGGTGGCGACACCGCCTTCCTGGTATCCGTCTCCATATTGATTCCTGAAGACGGTTTCCCGCCTGGTGGGACGTGACTACAGTGCTGTCGAAGAACCACGGACAGGAGCGATTGCGGTCGGCGGTGCGACGCCGGCCGGAGCCGAACGGGGAACAGCGTGCCGATCGCCATTGCAGTAACCAGCGCTGACCTGGTGCTACCACCCACCGACCAGCAGACACCGACCGCCGCTCTGCTGCACGCGCCGGAGGCTCAGGCACTGGAACTCGCCGTCGGCGACATCCATCTCCTGCTGGAGCAGCACGGATACGTCATCGCCGTGTACCCGTCCTCCCTTCCGCCCGCCCACGAGCGGAGGCTCTACGCCATCCGCTCCGTCCTGGAGAGCGACCGGATCGCCCTCCTCAAGGTCGATCTCCCGCCGCTCGGAATCGCCGTACTCGTACGGCAGTTGCGCCAGCTCTCCCTCTGCGACTTCAGTCCCGGCGTGGTCGCCTCGGCCGTACGGCTGCTCGCCCACTACATCCACTCCGGGGCGCTGCTGAACTCCGTCGCCAAGCTGGACCGTTTTCCGGTCAGCCTCAAGGAGCACGCCAAGTCATGGGTTCCGGGAGCCCAGTTCGTCGCACTCGCCGGCCCCCACGCGCGACTGGTCAAAGTGCGGCCGACGATGGAGGCGCTGCCCGGACCGGATTTCGCGACCCATCTCCTGATCGCCAAGGGGCAGGCCCCGCAGGAATGGGTGCGGGAACGGCTGGCCCCCGACTGGAAGGTCCAGGCCATTCACGAGGCGGCGCTCCCCGCCGACTCGGTCCGCTGGTGGGGCACCCAGAAGCTGGTGGAATTCGCCTCCTACCTCCCGGACATCTCCGTGCTGTACCAGCTGGTGGCCTCGGTGCGCCGGGAGAATTGCCACTGGTGCGGCATGGAACTCATCGGTGACCGCTGCGGGTTCTGCTCGTCCCCCCTCGCGCAGCCCGAACGCCGGGCCCACGCCTCGGTCGTACTCGCCCGTGAACGGTAGCGACCGCCGCCGGGCCACCCGCCCTTCGCCGGGCGCGCCGCACCGCGCGCACCCCTCCCTGTCCGCAGCCCCACGCATCCGATCCGAACGAGGTTGTCCGGTCCATGAACTCCCGCCAGCGCCGTGGCGTCATACTCCTGCTCCTGTCGGTCCTGTGCGCCTTCGGCGCCTTCGCCGGGGTGCTCTCCGTGATCAGTGACGTCAACTCGAAGGTCGGACCCGAGGTCACCGCGTACCAGCTCAAGTCCAACGTCGCCCCGTACACGGCGCTGAACAGCGGCCAGTTCGAGAAGATCTCGATGCCCGAGCGGTGGCTCTCCGCCAACGCGGTGACCGATCTGCGCGAGGTCCAGGGCAAGATCGCCGTCACCCAGCTCCGCCAGGGCTCGCTGCTGCAGACCGACATGATGGTCGCCAAACCCGAACTCCGCGCCGGTGAGCAGGAGATCGCCATCATGATCGACGCGGCGACCGGCGTCGCGGGCAAGATCACACCGGGTGCCACGGTGAACGTCTACGCGACCTTCGCCGCCGAACGCGAAGGTGACCCGGCCCAGTCGAAGGTGATCGTCGCCAACGCCAAGGTGCTCGACGTGGGCAAGCTCACCGCGCTGGAGCCGGACCGCAACGGCACCTCCTTCCAGATGACGCAGGCGGTGCCGATCACCTTCGCCCTCAACACGCTGGACACCCAGCGCATCGCGTACGCCGAGTCCTTCGCCGAGCACGTACGACTGGCGCTCGTCGCCCCCGGCAGCGACGGAACGATCCGACCGGGCGACCGCACCTACCAGCTCGACAAGGACAAGTGAGGGCGGATGACCATCAGAATCCTCCCGGCCGTGGGGGACATCGACGCGGCCAGGTCCGTCACCACCCTGCTCAGCCAGCTGCCCGACGCCGAACCGGCCACCCCGGTCGGCGATTCCACCCAGCTCATCGACACCCTCGCCCGGCTGGCGGGCGAGGCGTTCGACGAGCTGCCGGAGGTCGTCCTCGTCCACGAGCGCATCGGCCCGGTGCCCGCTCTGGAGCTGATCAGGGAGGTCTCCCTGCGCTTCCCGGCGGTAGGGGTCGTCCTGATCACCACCGACGCCAGCCCCGCGCTCTTCGCCGATGCCATGGACTCGGGCGCCCGCGGCATCGTCACGCTCCCGCTCAGCTACGAGGAACTGGTCAACCGCATCCAGGCGGCGGCCCAGTGGGCCTCGGGCATGCGGCGCCACCTCGCCTCCGGCAACGAGGTCTTCACCGGACCCGGCGGCATGGTCGTCACCCTCACCGGCGCCAAGGGCGGTGTCGGCTGCACCCTCACCGCCGTACAACTCGCCCTCGCCGCCCAGGCGTCCGGGCACACGGTCGCCCTCGTCGACATGGATCTGCAGACCGGCGACATCGCCTCGTACCTGGACGTGCAGTTCCGCCGGTCGATCGTCGACCTCGCCCTGGTTTCCGAGATATCGCCCCGTGTCCTCACCGACGCAGTCTTCTCCCACTCCACGGGACTCTCCCTGCTGCTCGCCCCGGGGGACGGGGAGCGGGGCGAGGAAGTCAGCGACCGCTCCGCCCGCCAGATCGTCAGCGCCCTGCGCTCCCGGTACGAGGTGGTCGTCGTGGACGGCGGCAGCCAGATGAACGGTGCCAACGCGGCTGCCGTCGAGATGGCCGACGTGGCCGTGCTGGTCACGACCCCCGACGTCATCGCGGTGCGTGGCGCCAAACGCATCGTACGGATGTGGGACCGGCTGCAGATCCGCAAGGCCGAGGAGACCCTCACCGTCGTCAATCGCTACACCCGGAGCACGGAGATCCAGCCGCCACTGATCCAGAAGATCACCGGCACCCGGGTCGCCGGGGTGGCCGTGCCCGCCGGCTTCAAGGAGCTGCAGGGAGTCGTGGACGCCGGCCGGCTCCACGAGCTCGACGCCAAGAGCACCGTCAAGCAGGCGCTCTGGGGACTGGCCGGGGAAATCGGAATCGTCAAACCCCGACCGGGGGAGAAGAAGAACGGCAAGGTGCGCAACGACCGGGGCTCGGTCACAGGCCCGCGCGGACGGCGCGGCGCGGACCAGGGCCGGGGACGGACCGAGGGGACACGTTGACCGATGACCACCACGCCGACGCACGACACCGACATAGGGAGGAGGCGCCCCGGCGCCTGCTCCCGGGACGGGCGGCCCACCGCCGCTGAACCGATACAGGCCGAAGGGCGGGGGCGGCTCCGGGCCACCGGGGGGCCGGACCGCGACCGGGGGCAGACGGCGATCGAGTTCCTGGGCATGACGCCGTTCATCATCCTGATCATGCTCGTGCTCTGGGAACTCGCCCTCGTCGGCTACACCTTCAGCCTTGCGGGCAACGCCGCCGACAAGGGGGCCCGGGCCGGCGCCGGGGCGGAGTTCGGTTCGAGCTCGGCCTGTCGGCAGAAGGCGCGCGAGAACCTGCCCGACGCCTGGGAGGAGAACGCGACCATCAGCTGCAGCGGCGGCTCCTCCCTCTACCGGACGACGGTCCGCCTCAAGGTTCCGGTACTGGTACCCGGCCTCTTCGACCTCGACGTGCACATCGACGGCGACGCGGCCTCACCGCAGGAGGGCTGAGCCGATGACGACCACGAGACTTTCCCTGCCCTCCCCGCCCTCCACGCCCCCCGCCGAGCGCCGCGACCGCGGCCAGGTGGCCATCGAGTACCTCGGCTTCCTCCCGCTGCTGCTCCTGGTCGGGATGCTCGCGGTCCAGCTGGGTCTCGCGGCGTACGCGGCCAACCAGGCGGGCACCGCCGCCCGGGTCGCCGCCCGGAGCGCCAGCCAGGACTACCCCCGGGGGGACGCCGCGCAGGACGGCCGGGACGCCATCAGCGACTGGCTCACCGGCGGCGACGAATTCCGCATCGCCATGTCCGGCGGGGCCGACGAGGTCACCGCCACCGTACGCATCAAGGTCCCGAGCGTGGTGCCCGGCGTCGACTGGTCCTGGGCCGAACGCAGCGCCACCTTCCCGAGGGGCTGACCGCGCCGCCCCCTCCCGTACGACCGCCCCACCCGCCCGCAGCACCGACCGGAAGCCAGAGAGAGAGTCAGCCACATGAGCCTGCGGGCACGCATCACCGCTCCCGAGGAGAAGGGCGGGGCGGGCGAGGACGGCCACATGGTCGCCCTCTACCGCGCCAAGCTCTTGGAGGAGATCGACCTCGCGGAGATGTCCTCGCTGGCCGCCGCCGACCGGCGGGTACGGCTGGAACGGGTACTCGGCCACATCATCAGCCGGGAAGGCCCCGTCCTCTCGACGGTGGAGCGCTCGCAGCTCATCCGCCGCGTCGTGGACGAGGCCCTCGGTCTCGGCATCCTGGAGCCGCTGCTCGAAGACGCGTCCATCACCGAGATCATGGTCAACGGCCCCGACCAGGTCTTCGTCGAGCGCAGCGGCAAGGTCGAGCAACTGCCCTTGCGCTTCGGGTCGCACGAACAACTGATGCAGACCATCGAACGCATCGTCTCCACCGTCAACCGCCGTGTCGACGAGTCCAACCCGATGGTCGACGCCCGGCTCCCCAGCGGCGAGCGCGTCAACGTGATCATCCCGCCGCTCTCGCTCACCGGCGCGACCCTCACCATCCGCCGCTTCCCCCGCTCCTTCACCCTCCACGAGATGATCGGCTTCGGCTCGCTGGACGAGCAGATGCTGGTGCTGCTCGCCGGATTCGTCCAGGCCAAGCTCAACATCATCGTCTCCGGAGCCACCGGCACCGGGAAGACCACCCTGCTCAACGCGCTCTCCGGGCTGATCCCGAACAACGAGCGCATCGTCACCATCGAGGACTCCGCCGAACTCCAGCTCCAGCAGAACCACGTGATCCGGCTGGAGTCCCGCCCCGCCAACGTGGAGGGGAAAGGCCAGATCACCATCCGCGATCTGGTCCGCAACTCCCTGCGTATGCGCCCCGACCGCATCGTCGTCGGTGAGGTCCGGGGCGGCGAGTCGCTCGACATGCTCCAGGCGATGTCCACCGGCCACGACGGCTCGCTCGCCACCGTCCACGCCAACAACGCCGAGGACGCCCTGATGCGCCTCCAGACCCTCGCCTCGATGTCCGAGATCAAGATCCCGTTCGAGGCGCTGCACGACCAGATCAACAGCGCCGTCGACATCATCGTCCAGCTCACCCGGCACGCCGACGGCACCCGCAAGATCACCGAGATCGTCGCCCTGGACTCGCACGGCCGCGAGCCGTACCGCATCGTGAGCGTCGCCCGCTTCAACGCCCAGCCGATGGCCGCGGACGGCAGGATCTACGGCCAGTTCCAGTACCTCCCGCTGCCCCGCCGCATCGCCGACCGCCTCTACATGGCCGGCCAGCCCATCCCGCAGGCATTCGGCGTCGCCATGCACTCCGATCAACTCGCCACCCGAGAGGCCATGTAGGTACCCCCGCCATGAAATATCTCCCTCTGATCACGGTCGGCGCGACGCTGCTCTGCGGCGTACTCGGCGTCTGGGGCCTGTACGCCTACACCGGCGGCAAGGCGGACCGCGACGCCCTCGTGGACCGGCTCTCCTACGCGGGGCACGCCGCAAGGAGCAACAGGCGCTTCGCCGGGATCGACCGGCGGCTGCGGACGACCAAACTCGGCCGGAAGCTCGAACTCAAGCTCGGCGCCACGGGTCTGGAGATCACCCCGGGCGAGTTCGTCGTGTACGCGCTCGCGGCGCTGGCGATCCTCTGGGCCGTGGCCTCCGCGATGCTGGCCTCCTTCTTCGGGCCGGTCGCCGCGTTGATCGGACTGTGGGCGACGAATGCTTTCCTCAACTGGCAGCGGAACAAGCGGATCGAGCGGTTCATCAACCAACTCCCGGAGCTCTCACGAGTTCTCGCCAACGCCACGCAGGCGGGTCTCGCTCTCCGTACCTCGCTCGCCATGGCGGCCGAGGAGTTGGAGAACCCGGCAGGGGAGGAGTTGGCCCGGGTGGCGCGCCGTCTCGCGGTCGGCGAGTCCCTGGACGACGCCCTGAGCGAGCTGACCGACCGGCTCCCTTCCCGTGAACTCGCGGTTCTCGTCTCCACCTTGGTGCTCTCCAACCGGGCCGGCGGTACGGTCGTCAGCTCGCTGCGCAACCTCACCGAGACGCTGGAGGAACGCAAGGAGACCCGTCGCGAGGTCAAGACCCAGCTCTCCCAGGTCACCGTCACCGCTTACGCGGTTCCGGTCTTCGGGCTCGGCGCGATGCTCCTGATGAACGCGGTGATGCCGGGAGCCCTGGACCGCATGACAGGAGCCTTCCTCGGCCAGGCCGCCGTGGTGGTCTCCATCGCCCTGTACACGATCGGATTCGTCGTGATCCGTCGTATGTCCCGCATCGACGTCTGAGGGAGGAACGGACATGGACTTGCTGCTCGCCGTGGGCGCGGGACTCGCGATCTACGGCATCATCTACGGCTACCGGATGTACCGCGCCGAAGCCAAGCTTCCTACCGACCTCGCCGTGGCCCTGGAGGTCGGTGCCACGCGCACCTCCGCCGTCGGCTCGGGCGTCGACCGGCTCGGCATGCGATGGGCTCCGTCGGTGCTGCGGATGATGGGCGAGAAGGCCGTCAACAAGAAGCGCCGCCAGATCGACATGGCGGGCAACCCCGGCGGCCTCACCATCGACCGCTACGCGGCCAGGCGGGCGGTCTACGGCGCGCTCGGCTTCTTCGGCGCCTTCGCCATGGTGCTGCGCGGTCAGGTTTTCCTCGCCCTGCTGATGGTCGGCTTCGGCCTGTTCTGGGTGGAGGCGGGCATCTGGTCGGCGGTCCGGGTCCGCCGGGAGCACATCGAACGCACCCTGCCGGACTTCCTCGACGTGCTGGCGGTGGTCGTCTCCGCGGGGCTCGGGTTCAGGCAGGCGCTCGGGCGCGTCGCCGAGAAGTACGAAGGCCCCTGGGCCGACGAACTCCGCATCACGCTGAGGCAGATGGACATGGGCGTCAGTCGCCGCCAGGCCTTCGACGAACTACGCAGGCGCAATGACTCGGAGCAGGTGGCCATGTTCGTCACCGCTCTCCAGCAAGGCGAGGAGCTGGGCGCTCCGATCGTCGACACCTTGATTCAGATCGCCAACGACATGCGCCGCACCGACGCTCAGAACGCCCGCCGGAAGGCGGCCCGGGCGGTCCCTAAAGCGACGTTCGCGGTGACGACGTTCCTGCTGCCAGGGACGCTCATTCTGCTGACAGTCGGGTTCGTCTACGGGGCGAATCTGAACCTGGGCTTCGTGTCGGGGAAATGAGATGGGACCGCTGGAGACGGTGAGCGGGAGGGAGGTGGAAGGGTGAACCACCGGGTGAGTCGGACCCTCGGCGGCGGTCTGCTGAGCGAGATGCGTCAGGCGCTCGAAGTTCCGCCCACTAAACCCGCGTTGAGCATTCAGATCAACGCGTTGCAGGCGATGTGCCGGCAGGTCTTCGGTTTCCGGCTCGCGATGATCGCCGTCGGCACTCCCTTCGCCATCGGTGGGGCCGCTCCCGGTGCGGCCGGCTGGCTCGTCGGCGGGGCGATCCTCGTGACCTTCATGGGCTCGTACCTCCTCTTCCGTGATTGGGAGCGTTTCGGCCCCCAACTGCTGCGTCACCGCTGGATCCTCGGTGTGGACGTCTGTCTGGGAGCGCTGCTTCTGGTCACCGCCACACCGGACTCGACACTGGCGTACGTCACCGTCTGCACCCCGCTGCTGGCCGGCCTCGTCTACGGATGGAGAGGTGCCGCGGTATTCGCGGCGCTGCAGATCGTGGTCGTCCTCGGCGTGTACAACACCGTCCCGGGACTGCGGAACGACGACGCCAGTGTTCTTCTCCTTCCAGGCTTCTGCGTGATCGCCGGGGCTGTCGGTGTCACCCTGCGCAATCTGCTGCTCCGGTTCGGAACCGCCAGTCAAGCCCTCACCGAGACCCGGGCGAGGCTCGCCGTCAGCGAGGCGGTGGAGGGCGAACGCACGCGTCTCGCCAGGGAGATGCACGACTCCGTGGCGAAGACGCTGTACGGCCTTGCTCTGGCGGCGGAAGGGCTGGCCGGTTCGGCGGACCGGGTGGATCCGCTCACCATCCGGAGCCAGGCCGAGCTGGTCGCCCGCTCGGCACGCCGTGCCGCTGCGGAGTCCCGTGAGCTCCTCACCGATCTGCGCCGGGAGTCGGGATGGGACGGGGGAGTCGACGTGGTGGCCGAACTCCGTTCCCGTACGGCAGATTTCGCCAGTCGTCACGGAGTGGCCGCCTCGTTTCGTTCCTTGGGCTCCGTACCCGTACCACCGGTTCCTCAGGCGGTCGCCCGGCAGCTCCTCACAGTCGTGTCGGAAGCGATGGAGAACGCGCACCGCCACGCCGACCCGGCACACCTCGTGGTGCTCGCCGGAGTGGAGGGTGATGGGCTGCGGATCAGCGTGTGCGACGACGGACGTGGACTGCCTGCCGGTACGTCCCTCGACGGGCTCCGCGCCGCGGGTCATTTCGGCCTGGTCGGCATGGTCGAGCGGGCGGCCTCCATCGGCGCCCGCATCCGGATCGGCCAGGGCGTGGCCGCACGAGGTACAGAAGTGCGCCTGGAACTGCCCCGCGCCGCACTCGGAGACACGGCGGCGCAAGAACCCGGCGAGGGCGTACCAGCGGCCTCGACGACGCTCCTTCCCCCCACCCAACAGGTCGACAGATCCTGAGAGGAGGCCGCAGCGATGCCGGACGACATGCCCCGCACGCGAGAACAGCGAGACACGGACAGGCCGAACGACCCGCAGTCCCGAAAGGTGTTCCGCACGGAACCGGACAGCGCGACGGTGCCCGCCATCGAGTGGCGGGCGACTCCCGACGTCCCTCCCGCCCCCTTTCCTCCGCTCCCCGAGCGCCGAGCCCCGCTGAGGGTGGTGGTGGCCGACGACAACCCGGTGGTCAGGGCGGGCCTGAGCGCCCTGCTGTCCGGGCGGCCCGACATAGAGGTCGCTGCCGAAGCGGCGGACGGCCGACAGGCCTACGAGGTGGTGTTGAGCCACCGCCCCGACGTCGTCCTGCTTGATGTCCGGATGCCTGGTGTGGACGGTATTTCCGCCCTGCCGTACCTGGTACCGATCGCCCCGGTGCTGATGCTGACGTACAGCCGTGAGAGCGAGATCGTGCGGGAAGCGCTCCGGCTGGGCGCGGGGGGTTATCTGGTGCATGGCGAGTTCACCGCGGACCAGCTCGTTCAAGCGGTCCGTGACACCACGTGCGGACGTGCGCACTTCACCACTACGGCGGCGGGCGCCCTGCTGGCCCACATGCGTCAGGATGCCCCCGCGCACCCTGTGCCGCTGCCCGACGGCCTTGGTGGGGCACTCGCTCCGGAGTCCTTACCGGCGGTGGGCGCGGGGGCGGGCGGTGCGTCCGCCGAGGTGCGGACGTTCCCCGCAGCGAGGTGGGAGTCACGTCCGACAGAGGGGCTTTCGCATCTGCAACCTTCTGTGGGACAGTCGACCGAGTCGGTGAATCGAGTGGGAAGCCCGAAACCCCTTGATCATGGGCTGAGTTCGAGGGAGGTGGAGATCATGGAACTGATTGCTTCCGGAATGAGCAATCAGCAAATCGCTGCCACCTGCTTCATCAGCGAGAAGACGGTGAAGAACCACATCAATCGCATCTTCACCAAGTTGCGCAGCCGCAGTCGGAGCGAGGCCATAGCGCGCTGGCTCGGTACGGCTCCCTCTGTCGGTGACCGCCCACAAGGGGGGCGGTAGCGATGGAGGGCATGCGGACGACGCGGGGTGAGGCCCGACCGTCATCAGCCGAAGCGGACCACGATCAGACGGAACACAGGGGGGTTTGGGTCCGAGAATGGGTCCTGGGGCCCTCTGTCGGGCAGCCCTCCAGGCCGTATGTTTCTGATGTCGCGGACGGGACCGGCCGGGAGGAAGCCGGTACCGGGAACGACGGTGAAGCACTGTGCGAGTCGGCCGACGAGCGGCTGACCGGACCAGGAGGGGACCACCATGTCGAACATCTCTCTGAAGAGCGCCGTCCGCGTCAACGGATGGGCCAACACGACGGTCTCGGCCATCCGGAAGCGCTACGCGGCGAAGGACCGGGGTCAGACGGCGTTCGAGTACCTGGGAATCATCCTGGTGGTCGTGGCGATCATCGGTGCGATTCTCGGATCGGGCATCGGTGGGGAGATCTCCACGCGCATCAGCGACATGGTGCGGGACATCGTCTCGGGATGACGCGCAACCGCGATCGGCGTGACCGAGGGCAGGCCTTCCCCATCTACATCGTGATGGTGGCGGGCCTGCTCTTCCTCGCGTTGGCTTTCTTCGCCGTCGGGAAGGCTTCGGCTCTCCGCAACGGCGCGCAGGGGGCTGCTGATGCCTCGGCGCTGGCAGCGGCTCAAACGGTGCGAGAGGAGTTCGAGGCCCCATTCCTCGCGGCCCTCTGGACGAACTCGATCGACGAGTTCCTCAACACCCCTTTCGCCCCCGCCTGCGGAGCCGCGCAGAGCCTGGCCTCCGAGAACGACGCCACGCTGGAAGACTGCTATCCGCGCTCCGGCTACGACCGGGACTCGATGACGGTCAAGGTGAAGGGTGCTGACTCGGTGGATTCGCCCGTCCTGCCGGGATCGGACAGTACCCAGGCGACCGCGAAAGCCACAGCCGTGATCGACTTCGGATGTACCTGGGTGCCCGTGGACCTCAACGACGACGGTGTTCAGGACATCTACTACTTCACATGCCCGAACGGGATGGTCGAGATTAGGCCAAGCAGCCCGCCGCCGTGGGCCATCGTGAGCAAAATTCTCTTCGACGTGCACTTGGTCGACAGATGACAACGAACGACGAGTAGAGGATTCGCCCCATGAGCATTTGGCGCACGATCGCATCCCGGAGGGCGGTGGCGGCTGTCTCGGCTGCGGCAGCCCTCGCTCTCACGCTCTCCGGTTGTGGCGGGGACGACGGAGGCGGCTCCACCGAGGAGGGTGCGCCCCAGGCATCCGCATCCGCCACTCCTTCCTCGGAGGACAAGGGGGAGCAGCAGCCCGACACCGCTGCGGGCGAGAGCGTGGATCCGAATGCCAAACTCGCGGAGGTCCAGGCCCGGCCCGGTGTGGTGTTGACGGTAACTCAGGTCCTGCGCGACGCCGGGGGATTCGTGACTGTCCAAGGAGTCATCAAGAACGGTAGCGACGCCGCGGTCAATCCGTCCTCATGGGTGGGGAACGAACCAGGCGTACTGAATGTCAACTTCAATTCCGTCGCCGGTGCGACGCTGGTGGACAAGGTGGGAAAGAAGCGCTACTACGTCCTGCGCGACACGGACAACCGCTGCCTCTGCACCACCAAGATCAGGGCCCTTCAGCCGGGTGACAGCACCTCCGTCTTCATGCAGTTCCCCGCCCCGCCCACCACCACCACCGAGGTCGACTTCACCCTGCCGACCTTTGCCACCACGTCCCTCAAGATCTCCGGGTGAGTGCACGGATGGCTGACATTCGACTGACCCCGGAACGGCGGCGGCACCTCGCCATCCCTGTCGCCTCGGTGATGCTGTTCGCCGGCATGACCCTGTTCGGCGGCACGCCGGCCCTTGCCGAGGACGGGCCGTCGGTGCCCCCCGGCACCGAGGCCACCTCCGAGGCCCCCGTCCCCCTCGACGCCAACGACCCCGACCTCAAGATGCCCGAGGGCGGCACGCTCGCCCCCGGCAAGGTTCTCGACATCGTCCAGGTCGTCGAGGACATGGGCGGCGAGGAGCGGCGGGAGGACTCGAACCAGTCCATCAAGTTCGCGCTCCAGGCCGAGGTGCTCTTCGGCAAGGACAGCGCGAAGCTGAGTCCGCAGGCGAACTCCCGCATCGAGGCGATCGCGGCCGAGATCAAGGCGCAGAACGCCACTCAGGTCCGGATCTTCGGCTTCACCGACAACCTGGGCTCCTCGGCCCACGGCGACGTGCTCTCGAAGCAGCGCGCGGAGGCCGTTCACGCGCTGCTGTCGAAGGAGTTCGGCGCCGAGGTCACCTTCGAGATCCGGGGGTACGGCGAGGAGTACCCGATCGCGGACAACAGCACCGAGGAAGGACGGAAGAAGAACCGTCGCGTGGAGGTCTCCTTCCCGCGCGGCGCCACTTCCTGACGCTGAGCAGCGGTCGCACCGGCTGGGAGAGGCGCCGACCGACCGGAAGGCATCCATCGGGGTGGGGGGGGGGCCCCCCCCCCCCCCCCCCCCAGGGGGGGGGGGGGCCCGCCGA
>NZ_JBSFVR010000180.1:0-14706 GCF_053592415.1 Streptomyces sp. NPDC002690
CATGTAGTGGGAGAAGGTCAGGAAGGTGCCGCCGTAGGGGCGGGTCAGGCTCTGCCGGGCGATGCCCGGAGGATCGCTCCCATGGCGTGCTCGTGCCACGACCGGCCGGACGGCGTCGCCGGCCCGGACCGGGGTGACCAGCACCTCGATGGTCCCGCCACAGGTGAGACCGACCGCGAAGGCGTCCTCGTCGCTGTAGCCGAACCGCTCGCGCACGGTGATCCCGTCCTCCAGGGCCTGGCGGCACAGTTCGTACACGGCCCCCTCCACGCAGCCGCCCGAGACCGAGCCGACCGCCTCGCCGGCCCGGTCGACGGCGAGCGCGGCGCCCGGCTGCCGGGGTGCGCTCCCGGTGACCCGGACGACCGTGGCGACGGCGAAGTCCCGTCCCTGCACGGCCCATCGGTGCAGTTCGGCGGCGATGTCCAGCACGCTTCTCTCCTCTCTGGTGGAGTCGGAACAGGGGGGCCGTCGCGCCGGGGAAGCGGTCAGGTGCCGGTGAGATGCTCCGGCCGCACCGGGGTGCGGTTGAGTTCCAGGCCCGTCGCCGCCCGGATCGCGGCGAGGACGGCGGGGGTGGCCGAGAGGGTGGGAGCCTCGCCGACGCCCCGGAGGCCGTACGGGGCGTTGTGGTCGGCGAGTTCGAGCACGTCGAGCGGGATGGGCGGGGTGTCGAGGATGGTCGGGATCAGGTAGTCGGTGAAGGACGGGTTGCGGACCCTGGCGGTCTTCGGGTCGACGAGAATCTCCTCCATCACTGCGACACCGAGCCCCTGGGTGGTGCCGCCCTGGATCTGTCCGGCGACGGCGAGCGGGTTGAGGGCCTTGCCGACGTCCTGGGCACAGGCGAGTTCGACCACCTTCACCAGTCCGAGTTCGGTGTCCACCTCCACGACGGCGCGATGAGCGGCGAAGGAGTACTGCACATGGCCGTTGCCCTGGCCGGTGCGGCGGTCGAAGGGTTCGGTAGGGCGGTGACGCCACTCCAGCTCCACCTCGACCACCTCGTCCCCCAGGACCTCGGCGAGGCCGGCGAGGGCCTCGCCGCCGTCGGTGACGACCTTGCCGTCCTCCAGGCGGAGTTCGGCGGTGGCCCAAGCGGGGTGGTACGTACCGAACTTGACACGCCCCAGTTCCAGCACGCGCTCCCGGACGGCCTCGCAGCTGTTCTTGACCGCACCGCCTGTGACGTACGTCTGGCGGGAGGCGGAGGTGGAGCCGGCCGAGCCGACCCGGGTGTCGGCGGGCTGGACGGTGACCTGGCCGACGCCGAGTTCGGTGCGCGCGATCTGCGCGTGCACGGTGACACCGCCCTGTCCGACCTCCGCCATCGCGGTGTGCACGGTCGCGACGGCCTCGCCGTTGATGACCTCCATCCGGACCCGGGCGGTCGAGTAGTCGTCGAAGCCCTCGGAGAAACCGACGTTCTTCAGCCCGACCGCGTACCCCACGCCCCGTACGACGCTCTCGCCGTGCGTGGTGTTGGAGAGCCCGCCGGGCAGTGCGCGCAGGTCGACCCGACCGGCGGCCAGCCACTGCCGTTCGGGCGGCAGCGGGCGGGACTTGACGCGGCGCAGGAGTTCGGCGACGGGTGCGGGCGAGTCGCAGGGCTGCCCGGTGGGCAGCAGGGTGCCCTGCTCCATCGCGTTGATCCGGCGGAACTCCACCGGGTGCAGGCCGAGTTCGGCGGCGAGCTTGTCCATCTGGGCCTCGTACGCGAAGCAGGCCTGGACGGCTCCGAAGCCGCGCATCGCCCCGCAGGGAGGGTTGTTGGTGTAGAGGGCGAGCGCCTCGATGTCGACGTCGTCCACGGCGTACGGTCCCACCGAGAGCGAGGCGGCGTTGCCGACGACGGCCGGTGAGGACGAGGCGTAGGCGCCGCCGTCCAGCACGATGCGGCACTTCACGTGGGTCAGCTTGCCGTCGCGGGTGGCACCGTGCTCGTAGGTGAGCCTGGCGGGGTGGCGGTGGACGTGTCCGAAGAAGGACTCGAAGCGGTTGTAGACCATCTTGACCGGCCTGCCGGTACGCAGCGCGAGCAGGCAGGCGTGGATCTGCATGGACAGGTCCTCGCGGCCTCCGAAGGCGCCGCCGACTCCGGACAGTGTCATCCGGATCTTCTCCTCGGGGAGGCCGAGGACGGGTGCCATCTGCCCTCGGTCGGAGTGCAGCCACTGGGTGGCGACGTAGAGGTCCACGCCGCCGTCCTCGGCGGGTACGGCGAGTCCGGACTCGGGGCCGAGGAACGCCTGGTCCTGCATGCCGAAGACGTAACTGCCGCGCACGATCACGTCCGCGCGGGCCGCCGCCGCCGCCGCGTCGCCGCGCACGACCGGCTGGCGGTGCACCACGTTGGGGTGCGGGACATGAGCGCTGTGGTGGTCGTCGCGGCCCTCGTGGAGCAGGACCGCGTCGGGGGCGGTGGCGGATGCCTCGTCGGTGACGACGGGGAGTTCCGCGTAGTCGACGCGGATCTTCGCGGCGGCACGGCGGGCGGTCTCGGGGTGGTCCGCGGCGACCAGGGCGACCGGTTCGCCGTGGTGGCGGACCCGGCCGTGGGCGAGGGCGGGGGTGTCCTTGATCTCCAGGCCGTAGTTCTTCACGGCGGCGGGCAGGTCGTCCCAGGTGAGGACCGCGTACACGCCAGGGGTGGCGAGCGCCTCCGCGACGTCGATGGACCGGATCTCGGCGTGCGCGGTGGTGGAGCGCAGGGTGTGGCCCCAGAGCATGTCCTCGTGCCACATGTCGGAGGAGTAGGCGAACTCCCCCGTGACCTTGAGAGTGCCGTCGGGGCGGAGGGTGGACTCGCCGATCCCGCCCCGGGTGGGTGAGCCCTGGGTGAGGCCGACCGGGGTGCCGGTGGTCGTCTTCGTCATGGCCTGACCGCCGCTCCGGAGCGGGTGGCGGCGAGGCGGACCGCGTCGAGGATCTTCTCGTAGCCGGTGCAGCGGCAGAGGTTGCCGGAGAGCGCCTCGCGGATGTCCTGGTCGGACGGGGAGGGCCGCTGTTCGAGGAGTTCGTCGGCGGCGACCAGGAGTCCGGGGGTGCAGAAGCCGCATTGCACGGCTCCGGCGTCGATGAACGCCTGCTGGACCGGGGAGAGCGGGGGGCCGTCCGGTCCGGGCGCGGGCCGCCATCCGCGGGCTTCGTCGAGGCCGGTGCCGCAGCCTGCCGCGCAGCCGCTGCCGGGGTGGGCGGCGGCGCGGTGGCGGGCGTAGTCGGCGAGCCCTTCGACGGTGGTGACCTCGCGGCCCTCGGCCTGTCCGGCGGCGACCAGGCAGGCGCAGACGGGCACTCCGTCGAGGCGGACGGTGCAGGAGCCGCACTCGCCCTGTTCGCAGGCGTTCTTGGAGCCGGGCAGGCCCATGCGTTCGCGCAGGACGTACAGGAGGGACTCGCCCTCCCAGACGTCGTCCGCCTGCTGCGGCCGGCCGTTGACGGTGAAGTGGACGCGCATGGTCAGCGGGCTCCTTCGAGGGTGCGGCCGGTGCGGTACTGCTCCCAAGTCCAGCCGAGGGTGCGGCGGGCGAGGACGCCGACCGCGTGCCGGCGGTAGCGGGCGGTGCCGCGGACGTCGTCGATCGGGTTGCAGGCTCCCGAGGCGAGGCCCGCGAACTCGCGGGCGACGGACGGGGTGATGACGCGGCCGTTCTCCCAGAAGCCGCCTTCGTCGAGCGCGGCGTTCAGGAACTCCTCGGCGGCGGTGGCGCGGACCGGGGTGGGCGCGGCCGAGCCGATGCCGGTGCGCACCGTACGGGTTGGGGGGTGCAGGGCGATCGAGAAGGCGCAGACGGCGATGACCATGGCGTTGCGGGTGCCGACCTTGGAGAACTGCTGCGGGCCGTCCGCCTTCGCGATGTGCACGGCGCGGATGAGTTCGTCGGGGGCGAGCGCGTTCCGTTTGACGCCGGTGTAGAACGCGTCGATCGGGATCATCCGGGTGCCGCGCACCGACACCGCTTCGACCTCCGCGCCCGCGGCGAGCAGCGCCGGGTGCGCGTCCCCGGCCGGGGAGGCGGTACCGAGGTTGCCGCCGACCCCGCCCCGGTTGCGGATCTGCGGGGAGGCGACGGTGTGCGAGGCGAGGGCCAGTCCGGGAAGCTCGGTCCGCAGGTACCGCATGATCGCGCTGTACGGGACCGAGGCGCCGAGGCGCACGGTCCGCTCGCCGACCTCCCATTCGGCGAGTTCACCGATCCGGCTCAGGTCGAGGAGGTGGTCCGGGCGGCGGTGGTCGAAGTTGATCTCGACCATGACGTCCGTGCCGCCCGCGAGCGGTACGGCCGCCGGGTGCTCGGCTTTGGCGGCGAGCGCGTCCTCCCAGGCGGCGGGTCGAAGGAAGTCCATGAGTGGCTCTCTTCTCGATGGGCTGCGCAGGGTGGAGGGGCCCCGCGTGGGGCCGGAAAACGATCGCCCTTCATCAGTTGTTGACGCAGGGTGGCCTCCAGTACACAAGCCGTGCTCCAACCGGTGCAGTCACCGAAACAATGAAGGAGTTGGCTGGTCTCCTCACTCGTCTTGTAGATTCGAACGAATGGTGAGGGTCGGAAACCTCGCCGCAATTCACAGGACTCCTGGACCATCACAAGACTCCTGGACCTTCACCGGGGGCCCTGGACCTACGGAAAACAGATCGGCGGCAACGAGATGCGGCTGCGCGCACTGCTGGACACCGACGCGCTGGGGCTGCGGCTGCTCGGCGGCGAAGACGAGCTGGACCGTCCGGTCCGGGGCGTCATGACGACCGACCTGCGCGACCCGAGCCGCTACCTCTCCGGCGGCGAGCTCGTGCTCACCGGACTGGCGTGGCGCCGTGGCGCGACGGACTCCGAGCCCTTCGTGCGGATACTCGCCCAGGCCGGGGTCAGCGCGCTGGCGGCGGGCGAGGCCGAGCTCGGTCCGATACCCGACGACTTGGTCGAGGCCTGCCTGCGCCACCGCATGCCGCTCTTCGCGGTGAACGAGACCGTTGCCTTCGCGACGATCACCGAACACGTCGTGCGGCAGGTGTCCGGCGAGCGCGCCGGGGATCTGGCCGCCGTCGTGGACCGCCACCGCAGACTGATGACCTCCGGCCCGGCGGGCGGCGGCCCCGAGGTCGTGCTGGACCTGCTCGCCGGGGATCTGTCCCTGTCGGCATGGGTACTCTCGCCCACCGGACGACGGATCGCCGACGCCGGGAAGCCGCTGCCCGGACCGGTCGCGACCGCTCTCGCGGGCCGTCATCTGGCGGCGGCCAGGACCGGTCGCAGGGGTCCGCACGCGGCCTCGGTGGACGGCACCACCTACGCGCTCTTCCCGATCCGGAACACCGGCCGGAGCGCCGTGCCCGCCCCGCAGGACTCACGCGGGTCCGCCCTCTCGGAGTGGCTCCTCGCGGTGGAGGCCGACCCTGGCGACTGGCCCGAGGCCCGGCTGGACCTGCTCCAGGGGGTCACCCAGCTGATCGCCGTCGAGCGCGACCGGCGCGACGCCGCGCGCACGGTGCGGCGGCGGCTGGCCCAGGAGGTGCTGGAGCTCGTGCAGACCGGCGCCGCCCCGGCCGAGATCGCGGCCCGGCTGCGGGTGGCCGCACCGGTGCTGCTGCCCGGCCTCGGTACCGCGCCGCACTGGCAGGTGGTGGTGGCACGGGTGGAGTGGGAGGCGGCCCCGGACGGCGGCTCCCCCGCCCACAACGGTGCGCAGGACCACGCGGGCGGGCCTGCGGCCCAGGCGCTGCTGGAGGAGATCCTGGTCGATCCGGCGGTCACCGGGCCGGATTCGGCCGACCGGATAGCGGTGGCGTACACGGAGGACGAGGCCATCGCTCTCGTACCGCTGCCGGCGGTCGCCCCGGCCGGGCAGGTGCCCGGCGAGAGGCCCGGGAACGACGGCTCCGCCGACGGGTCGGACCCCGCTCTGCGCGCGAGCGCCCTGCTGGACGCGGTGCGCGAGCCGCTCTCGGCGGGGCTCGCGGACGACGGCCGCCTCACGCTGGGCGTCAGCGCGGCCGTCCACTCGGCCGAGGGGCTTCGCGGTGCGCTGGAGGAGGCCCGGCACGCCCGTCGGGTCGCGGCGGCCCGCCCGGGCCGGGTCTGCGCGGCCGGTCACGACGAGCTGGCCTCGCACGTACTGCTGCTGCCGTTCGTCCCGGACGACGTGCGGCGGGCCTTCACCGCCCGGCTGCTGGACCCGCTACGGAGCTACGACGAACGCCACCGCGCCGAGCTGATCCCGACGCTGGAGGCGTTCCTGGAGTGCGACGGCTCCTGGACCCGCTGCGCGACCCGCCTCCACCTGCACGTCAACACGCTGCGCTACCGCGTCGGGCGTATCGAGCAGTTGACGGGGCGCGACCTCGCCCGGCTGGAGGACAAGCTCGATTTCTTCCTCGCCCTGCGCATGAGCTGACCTTCCTCGTCCGGCCGGGCACCGCCCGGGCGCGACAAGGCCGACACCCGTTTGTGAAATCTTTCACCTGAACCTGGCCCGCCCTCTTGGCCGGGCTGCCGATCCGTGCTGAGATGCGCCCACACTCAACAGCTCAATGGCGCGCTCGGGGAGGCAATGTGGCGTACACCGCCATGTCTGGGTCCGGAACGACAGCCGATGACGAACCTCCTCTCCTGACCGCGGTGTGGCGGCTGCGCTCCCGCGCCTGCTGGACGGACGCCGCGGCCCTGCTCGGGCCGAGCGCCGCCACCGACCCGGCCGCGGCCCTCCAGCGCACCGCCCTGCTGACCGAGCGCTGCCTCTACACGACCGAGGGCTGGACCGAGGCCGAGGAAGCCCTGCGGACGGCCGAGGCACTCGCGAAGGACAATGCCGAGCGGGGGGCCGCGGCCTGCGAGCGCGGCTACCTCGCGTACGCCTCCACCCTGCTGGGCGTCCGCGACCGCGCCGACGAGGCGTCCGTGGCGCTGAGCCGCGCGGCGGCCCTGCTCGCCCCGGACGCGCCGGGACGGCCCCTGCTGGACTTCCGGCGCGGGCTGATCGCTCAGAACATCGCCCGCGCCCCCGATTCCGCGCGGACCGCCTTCCGCCGGGCACACACGGGCGCGACCGCCCGGGGGGACGCGTTACTGCTCTCCTTCACCTGGCGCCACCTTGCGTCCCTGGCCCTCAGCGAGGGGGACCTGCCGCAGGCACGCCACGGGTTCGCGGAGTCGCTGCGGATACGGGAGGAACTGGGCTACCTCGTCGGCACGGCGCCGGCGCTGATCTCCCTCGCCGAGACCGAGACGGAGCCGGTGGCCACCCGGCTGCGCGCCGAGGCGGGCCGCCTCTTCCGGCTGCTGGGCGGGGTACCCACCTGGCTCGCCCCGCTGCTCGACGAGCCGCCGGAGCCGGAGGTCGCCGCGGCGAACTGAAGGCTCTCCACCGGCTCGCGGGCCGCGGGGCCCGGGAAGGGCGGGGCACCTCTCAGGCGTCCGCCGGGCTCCGGTAGTGCTCCGCGACCAGGGCCCGCACGGCCGTCAGGTCACGGTCGGTCAGCGCGTCCAGCAGTGCGGTGTGCTGCGCCGCGTCGGCCCGCAGGCCCGCGGGCCTGCCCGGCGCGGCCCCGGGCAGCGGTCCCGGACAGCGGCGGTGGAGATCGTCGGCGAGGGCCACCAGCTGGGCGTTCCGTGCGAACCCGAGCAGGGCCCGGTGGAAGGCCCGGTCGCTCTCCGCGTAGGCCGAGCGGTCTCCGGTCGCCGCCGCGGCGACCGTGGCCTCCGCCAGCGGCCGCAGCGTCGCCCAGCGGCAGGCCGGCACGGTTCGGGCGAGCCGCAGCACGACGGGGGCCTCCATCAGCGCGCGGACCTCGGCCAGCTCGGCCAGCTCGCGCGGGCCGCGCTCGACGATGCGGAAGCCCCGGTTCGGCACGACCTCCACCGCCCCTTCCGCGGCCAGCCGCTGCATCGCCTCGCGCACCGGGGTGGCGGACACGCCGAAGTTCGCGCCGAGCGCGGGGGCGGAGTACACGAGCCCCGGTACGAGCTCCCCCGCGGCCAGGGCCTCCCGCAAGGCGTCCAGGATCTGCCCTCGTACGGAGTAACGGTGGACGGGCGGGGGCGCGGCGGCCTCGCCGTGGGTGTGTTCGCCACGCGCCGGGCCGCGTCCCGCCTGCGCGGGCACCCGGGGGGCCGCACCCGCGCCGAACGCTTCGAACGCCCCCGAAGCCCCGGGCCGCTCCGCCGGGTACGCGGAGTACGCCGGTGCGTCCTGCCGCGCTCTGCCCTGCTCCACCGGTCCTCCTCGTACCCGTCCCGCCCCGACCGCGTCGTCCCGCTCGGACGGCGCCACCCGTGCACGATAGGCGCAGGACCCCGAGGTTCACACGTCGATCACATCGGGTAAGGTAAGCCTTGCCTGTCAGCGCTCGTGAATCGGTGGTCCCGCATGACCGTTCCCACGGTGCCCGTAGGCACCACCGCACCGGCCTCCCCGGTGACCTCGGCGTACGCACGCCTGGCCGAGGTCTTTCCCGGCATGCGCACCGACGTGCTCGACCGGACGGCACCACTTCCCTCCGGCTCCGGCTGGGTGCGCGCCGACGCGCTCGCCTCGGGCGGCGCGGCGGTCGACACCTTCCTGGAGTGGGACGAGGCGCAGATCCTGCGCGACTACCAGCAGCGGGCCCGCCCGGACGTGGTGGCCAGCTTCGGGCTCCACCGGTACGCCTGGCCCGCCTGCCTGCTGGTGACCCTGCCGTGGTTCCTGCACCGCAGGGTGCCGCGGGTCCCGGTCGAGGACGTGGCGTTCCAGCGGGCACTGGGCCACTTCGCCGTCCGCGTACCGGAGTTCGCCTGCCTTCCCGACGACCCGGCGGCCTCGCACCCCGACGCGCGCGTCGTACCGGACGAAGCGGCGCTCCGGGCCGAGGTGCTGGCCTCCGTCGCCGCCCACATGGGCCCTGTCCTGGAGGGCTTCGGACCGCGCATGCGGCGCGGGAAGCGGGCGCTGTGGGGCATGGCGACGGACGAGATCGTCGAGGGCCTCTGGTACGTCGCCCACCTGCTGGGCGAGGAGACCCGGGCGATGACCGAGCTGGAACGCCTGCTCCCGGGCGCCACCAAGCCCTACGTCGGAGCGGCCGGATTCCGCGAACTGACCGGCCCGAACGGCGAGTCGCTGCCGACCCGCGACCGCGCGAGCTGCTGCCTCTTCTACACGCTGCGCCCCGAGGACACCTGTGTGACCTGCCCGCGCACGTGCGACAGCGACCGCGTGAAGAGGCTCGCCACGGCCTCCTGATCGACACCACCCGCACGAGGGAGTCGCTCTCGAATGCAACTCTTCGATATCGCGCGGCAGTTCGACCAAAATGGGGTCACCTGTACGCTCCGGTCCCCCCGAAGGCGTGCTCTTGCCCCGAATCCGCTTGAGACGGGCGGAAGTTCCGTCACGATGGCGTCCGAAACGCCCTACGTGACCCGAGGAACCGCGCATGAGACTGACCGACATGTCGCTCGACTGGCTGCTTCCGGGCGCCGTACTGCTCGTGGGAGTCATGGCGGCGGTGACGGTGGTCGCACGCGGTAAGCGTGCGGCCGGCAAAGCCTCGGCCGACGACACCTGGGAACGCAGCGAGGACCGCCGCAGGCGCAAGGAAGCGCTCTACGCGACCGCCTCCTACCTCCTGCTGTTCTGCTGCGCGGCCGTCGCCGCCGCGCTCTCCTTCCACGGCCTCGTCGGCTTCGGCCAGCAGAACCTCGGCCTCGGCGGAGGCTGGGAGTACCTCGTCCCGTTCGGCCTCGACGGTGCGGCCATGTTCTGTTCCGTACTGGCCGTGCGTGAGGCGAGCCACGGAGACGCGGCGCTCGGATCGCGGCTGCTGGTGTGGACGTTCGCCGGGGCGGCGGCCTGGTTCAACTGGGTCCACGCGCCGCGCGGCATCGACCACGCGGGCGCGCCGCAGTTCTTCGCGGGGATGTCGCTCTCGGCGGCGGTGCTCTTCGACCGCGCGCTGAAGCAGACCCGCCGGGCCGCACTTCGCGAACAGGGCCTGGTCCCCAGGCCGTTGCCGCAGATTCGGATCGTCCGCTGGCTGCGCGCCCCTCGGGAGACCTTCGATGCCTGGTCGTTGATGCTCCTCGAAGGCGTGCGCACCCTGGACGAGGCGGTCGACGAGGTCCGCGAGGACCGCCGTGAGCAGGAGCAGGACCGCCTGCGCAGGCGGGGCCAGGAGAAGCTGGACCGGGCGCACATCAAGGCCCTCAACCGGCAGAACCGCGCATGGAACAGGGGCCGGAACGGCCGCCAGGTGGACGTTCCCGCCCTGCCCCCCGCGCCGGCCGTGGACCGCCCCGCCGTGGAGTCCGCCACGACGGAACCGGGCCAACTGCCGCTGCGGCCCCGGCCGCCGCTCCAGGCGGTCAGCGGTTCGCAGCGGACGACGGGCGAAACCGGCCCGAAGAACGGCACGCCGGGCCCCGGTGGCGAGCCGCTGGTGGACCTGACCGCCGAGGACGACACCCAGGCGCTGCCGCGACTCGACTCCCTCGAGCGCAAACTCAAGGATCTTGAGCAGCAGTTCGGCTGAGCGCACTCGGCGGCCCTCAGTCGGCCACCTCGAACCAGACCACCTTGCCCAACGCCTGTGCTTCCACCCCCCAGGCGTCGGCAAGGCTCCGCACCAGGATCAGCCCCCGGCCGTGCGTACCGTCGTCGGCGTTCGGTACGTACGACCGGGGCATGCCGGACGCGAAGTCACGCACCTCCACCCTGACCTTCGCCCCCTCGACGGTGGCCGTGACCGCCGCGCCGTTGCGGGTGTGGATCAGCGCGTTGGTCAGCAGTTCGCTCAACAGCAGCTCCGCGGTCTCCACGGACTCCATGCCGATCCGGGATCGGAGGAAGTCCCGGAGATCGCGCCGGACCTTTCCGACCGCGGAGCTGTCCGTGTGCCCGAGGCGGCGGTACAGGCTTTCGCCCTGCCCCTCCCCCCCGCCGGGGGACCGCGCACCGCCCCCGCGGTGACCGGTCTTGTCGTGACGTTCCATCATGTCCCCCGCCCGCACGCCGAATCAGCCTCCTACTGCCTCGATCCCTCGAACGTCATCACGCAATGCATGCCCCGTCACCGCGCGATCACGCGTGGTCGCGCACGGCGGCACCGGCGGGCCGACACCCTTGGTTAACTTCCGGAAAATTTCAGGGAGTTGCCGTTGACGAAGAGGGATCTACGCGCGTCATCATAGGGCCCATGCGAATCCCCCCACGGGTCATCACGCTCGGCGGCACCGCCGCCCTCCTGTCCGCGCTCCTCGTCGGCGCCCCGGTGTCGGCCGCCGTCGCGGACCCTTCCCCCGTCTCCGCCGCGGCGTACGCCTCCTCCCCGGCGTACGCCGCCTCCTCCCCCTACTCGCCCCTCTCCGCCGCCTCGGTCGGCAGCATCTGCTACTCCGCTCTCCCGTCCCAGGCGCACGACACGCTCGACCTCATCGACGCCGGGGGCCCCTTCCCCTACTCGCAGGACGGCGTGGTGTTCCAGAACCGCGAGGGCGTCCTGCCCGCCAAGACCACCGGCTACTACCACGAGTACACCGTGGTCACGCCTGGCTCTTCGACCAGAGGCGCCCGGCGGATCGTGACAGGGTCGGCGGTGCAGGACTACTACACCGCCGACCACTACGTGACCTTCGACCTCGTCGACCACGGCTGCTGACGGGTCACTCCCACGGCATCCGGTTCCGGCCCGCGCCGCCGACCCCCACCGGCGGCGCGGGCCCCACCGGGGTCCGGGCCTCGGGTGCTGTCCGGCGGATCAGGGGCGGGGGACGTTGCGGAGGTTGGAGCGGGCCATCTGGAGCATCCGGCCCACGCCTCCGTCCAGCACGATCTTCCCGGCGGAGAGCGCGAACCCGGTCACCATGTCGGTGCTGATCTTCGGCGGGATGGACAGGGCGTTCGGGTCGGTGACGATGTCCACGAGCGCCGGCCCCTTGTGCCTGAAGGCGTCCCGCAGGGCGCTCTCCAATTGCTTCGGCTTCTCCACCCGGACACCGTAGGCACCGGCCGCGCGGGCCACCGCGGCGAAGTCCGGGTTCTTGTTGGTCGTGCCGAACGAGGGCAGCCCGGCAACCAGCATCTCCAACTCCACCATGCCGAGCGAGGAGTTGTTGAACAGGACGACCTTGATCGGCAGGTCGTACTGGACGAGGGTGAGGAAGTCACCCATCAGCATGGAGAATCCGCCGTCGCCGGACATCGAGACGACCTGGCGGTTGCGATCGGTGAACTGGGCGCCGATCGCCTGGGGCAGGGCGTTGGCCATCGAGCCGTGGCTGAACGAACCGATCACCCGCCGCTTGCCGTTGGGCGTCAGGTAGCGTGCCGCCCAGACGTTGCACATGCCGGTGTCGACGGTGAACACGGCGTCCTCGTCGGCGATCTCGTCCAGCACCGAGGCCACGTACTCCGGGTGGATCGGGCGGTGCTTCTCGACCTTGCGGGTGTACGCCTTGACCACGCCCTCCAGCGCGTCGGCATGCTTCTTCAGCATCCGGTCGAGGAACTTGCGGTCGCTCTTCGGCTTGACCCTCGGCGTGAGGCAGCGCAGTGTCTCGCGCACATCGCCCCAGACCGCGAGATCGAGCTTGGAACGCCGCCCCAGACGTTCCGGACGGACGTCGACCTGGACGATCTTCACGTCGGTCGGCAGGAAGGCGTTGTACGGGAAGTCGGTGCCGAGCAGGATCAGCAGATCGCACTCGTTGGTCGCCTCGTACGCGGCGCCGTAGCCGAGCAGCCCGCTCATGCCGACGTCGTAGGGATTGTCGTACTGAATCCATTCCTTGCCGCGCAGCGCGTGACCGACCGGCGACTTCACCTTCTCGGCGAACTCCATCACCTCGGCATGCGCGCCGGCCGTGCCGCTGCCGCAGAACAGCGTGACCCGCTTGGCCTCGTCGACCATCCGGCAGAGCTCGTCGATCTCCTGGTCACCCGGGCGGACCGTGGGCCGGGAGGTGACCAGGGCGTGCTCGACCGACTTCTCGGGCGCCGGCTGGGAGGCGACGTCACCGGGCATGGAGACGACGCTGACGCCGCCCCGTCCGATGGCGTGCTGGATCGCCGTCTGGAGGAGGCGGGGCATCTGCTGCGGGTTGGAGATCATCTCGTTGTAGTGGCTGCACTCCTGGAAGAGCAGCTCAGGATGGGTCTCCTGGAAGAAGCCGAGCCCGATCTCGCCGGAGGGAATGTGCGAGGCGAGGGCGAGCACCGGCGCCATGGAGCGGTGGGCGTCGTACAGCCCGTTGATCAGGTGGAGGTTGCCGGGGCCGCAGGAGCCGGCGCAGGCCGCGAGAGAACCGGTGATCTGGGCCTCGGCGCCGGCCGCGAAGGCGGCGGTCTCCTCGTGCCGGACCTGGATCCACTCGATGCCCTTGTGGCGCCGGATGGCGTCGACGACCGGGTTGAGGCTGTCGCCGACCACGCCGTACATCCGCTCCACTCCCGCCCGTACGAGAATGTCGACGAACTGCTCCGACACGTTCTGCTTGGCCATGGGAATGCGCCCTCTCTGCCCGTCTCCGTGCACGCTCGACTGTCCGGACTCCGGAGCCCGAAACTCCCGGACCCACGGGAATCGCAGCCGGACGGTCTCCGCAGTCCATCAACCCACGGCGGGCGCGGTTACGCCTCCCAGACCGCCGCGGCCGTGCGGTCGTCGGCGTACCCCTCGATCCGGATCTGGAGATCCGCCAGGAACTCGGCGAGGCCGGGCGGACCTTCGGGAGCCCAGCGTGCGGCGAGCTCCCCGGCGAGCGCCGGCTCCGCGCGCATCGGGTCGGCGAGCCCGGGGGAACAGAGCAGCAGCGTGTCGCCCGAACGGGCCACGGAGGCCCGGAACCTGAAGGGCTCGGACGGCAAAGGCACCGGGTCCTCGATGTACGGCCCCGGAGGCGTCACGATCTGGAGGTCCAGTGTCAGCCGGTCCTCGGCGGGGTCGGGCGCGCCGGTGTCGGGAGTGCCCGTGGCGACCGGCTCGCGCGGCGGCGAGCCGAAACCGACGACCGCCTCACCGATGGCAGCCCCGCCCTCCGGGAGAGCGGGTTCGAGGTCCTGCCAGACGCCGTCGCGCAGCCGGAAGAGACCTCCGCCGCCGACGCCGAAGAAGACCCGGGTGCGGCACCGAGGATCGGCGGACAGCAGCAGGCAGCGCAGTCGGACGGAGTGGTCCCGCGGGTCCAGTCCCAGTTCGGCCGCGCGGGAACGGAGTTTGCCGTACGTACGGTCGGTGAGCCGGTGCAGTCCGGACTTCAGGTCGCCCCGGCGTCCGGCCCGGATGTCCTCGGAGAGCCGCGCGTGGCTGCGGCCCACCGCGCCGCCGATCCAGCGGCAGGCGTCCGCCGCCGCGAGGTGGGCCCCTTCCGCACCCCGGGTGCCCAGGGCGACGGCGACGAGGACGAGGCCGCCCTCGCCGCTGCCGAACCGGGCGGTGAGCAGCGCGTCGCCCCGGGGTTCGCCGCGGAAGCGGGCCGCGTCGCCGCGCACGGAGACGGTCCGGAGCGTGTACGTGCCGTACCGGGCGCCGTCGAGGACGGTGTCGGGAACGAGCCCGTCGAGGTTGAGCGGGGTGGTGGCCGGCAGGGTGGCGGGCTCGGCCTCGAAGGCGGGCGGGCGCTCCCCCAGGTGTCCGGGGGCGGCCGGCCGACGCCCGGTGACCGGGAGCGGTGCGTCCGCTTCCTGCCGGGCGGGGCCCTTGGCGTGCCTGCCGCCGGCCGTGTCGCCCCGGCTCTC
>NZ_JBSFVR010000181.1:0-14627 GCF_053592415.1 Streptomyces sp. NPDC002690
GCGGACTGGCCGGGCTCCAGCGCGATCACCGACTGGGGCACGCTGTTCTCGTCGTAGGCCATGACCGCCTGGGCGCCCTCGTAGCCGATGCCCGGTGCCGTGGTGCGCGACGGCCGGTTCGCTCCCGACGGCCCCTCCTGCAAGGCGCTGGTCGTCGAAGGCGACGTCATGAGCGGCCGTGAGCACACGCTCCAGCTGGATGTGGCCCGGCGACTCGTCGCGTACGCGGACGAGGGCCTCCCGATCGTCCTGATCGGCGACTGGTCCGACGCGCACGTGCCCTCCATGCCCGCCGCCGCGGACGACGACACACGCCTGCGGGAGCTGCTCACGGAGTTGCGGAAGCGTCCCACCGTGCACACCGTCGCGGACCGGCCCGACGTTCCCGAAGCCATCGAGGCACTGGGGCTGCGGCGCGACGTGGAGTACGCGCAGACGTCGATGCTGCTCCACGCGCACCGCCGGGACGACGAAGCGGACTACTTCTTCTTCGCCAACGACGCGGTCAGCAAGAAGGGTTCGACGGGTTCCCGGATCCGTCACGACGTCATCCTGACCGGTCACGTGCGCGGGGCCGTACCCCATCTGCTGGACCCGTGGACCGGAACGGTCGCGCCGCTCGCCGCGTACACCCGCACCGAGGACGGCCGAATCCGCCTCACGGTGGACCTGGCGCCGGGTGCCGTGAGCGTCGTGCGGCTGTCCCGCCCCTCCGGCGGCATCGCTACCCGGCACGTCACCGCGACGTCGGCCGACGAGGTCGTCACCACCGACGGCCGGACGTTCGAGGTGCGGGCCGCGACGGCCGGTTCCTTCCGCACCACGTTCGACAACGGGCGCTCGGTGGACGCCGTCGTCCGGACGGTGCCCGCGCCGTTCGCCCTGGAATCCTGGAAGCTGGACGTGGAGGACTGGCGTCCGGGGGCCGACGCCACCGAGACCGTCCGCATGCGGCACGAACTGTCCCTCGCGGAAGGGTTGTTGCCGTGGTCGCAAGTACCCGGTCTGGAGGACGTGTCCGGTGTGGGTACCTACCGCGCCACCTTCACTCTCGGCAGGGAGTGGAATGGAGCGACCGGGGCGCGGCTCGAACTGGGCGAGGTGTGCGACACCTTCCGCGTCCGCCTCGACGGCCACGCCCTCGCGCCGGTGGACCAGGTGACGCGCGTGGTGGACCTGGGGCGGCGGCTGCGGCGCGGTTCCCACACCCTTGAGGTGGAGGTGGCGACGACGTTGCTGAACCGGCTCCGGGTGACGAACGCGCCGGTGTTCGGCGCCGCCAAGCGTCAGGCGTACGGGCTGCTGGGCCCGGTGCGGGTGGTGCCGTACGGGACCGCCACCGTGCGCGCGTGAGCACCACCGCGGGCTGAGTGCGTGGGCAGGTGCGGAGCCGGGCCGCCTCCGCGTCGGCCAGAACTGTTGGACGGGGGACGGGCCGTCGGGTTTCGGGCCGTGTCAGGCCGTTTTCGCCCGAACGGTCGGAAACGGCCTGACGCGACTGCGGCGAAGTCGCCCTGCAGAAACGGTCGTTCGGAGATCCGAGGTCCTCTGTCCGAACGGCTGTGCACGCGGCGGGTGTTCGCGCCGTGCCGAGGGCGGTCCGGTGGGACACGAACGCCCTCCGCCCCGATGGCGGCCTCGGTGATGCGAGGCGACGGCGTTCCGCCGGTCGGGACGCGTACTTTCTGCGGGATGCGCCATGTTTGCCGCCCATCTTCCTGCTTACGGCTAGGTATCGACGCAAGAAAAACCTCAACGCCTCTTGTACGACCCTGTTGTGAGCGCTAACAATCGAGCTCTGCCGGGACTGCTGAACCTCGGCCGCCAAGTCGGGACGACGCCGTCCAGCGGGCGCGAGCATGCTCGCTGCCGTCGAGGTCGTTCCGGACAGAGCCGCCTCGACGACGGGAATGCCAGGTAACACCCATGACGAAATTCCGATCCGCGTACGCCCTTCTGGCCGTGACCACCGGTTGTGCCCTGCTCCTGACCGCCTGCGGGCAGAGCAGTGAGGGGGGAAGCGACGAGTCGAAGGACAAGAAGGACCTGACCATCGGCATCGCCATGCCCACCAAGTCCTCCGAGAGGTGGATCGCCGACGGCAAGAACATGACGGCGAGCCTGAAGAAGGCCGGCTTCTCCGCGACCCTGCAGTACGGCGAGGACGACCCCGACCAGCAGGTCGCCCAGATCGAGAACATGATCACCCAGGGCGTCGACGCCCTCGTCGTGGCCGCCATCAACGGCGAGGCGCTGTCCAACGTCCTCCAGCAGGCGGCCGACGCCCACATCCCGGTGATCTCCTACGACCGGCTCATCCTGGGCTCCGAGCACGTCGACTACTACGCCTCCTTCGACAACGAGAAGGTCGGCGAGCTCCAGGCCACGTACATCGTCGACAAGCTGGGACTGGAGGACGGCTCGAAGAAGGGCCCCTTCAACATCGAGCTGTTCGCCGGGTCCAACGACGACAACAACACCAAGTACTTCTTCAACGGCGCCATGAAGGTGCTGAAGCCCTACCTCGACAAGAAGCAGCTGGTCGTACGCTCCAAGCAGACCCAGCTCAACCAGGTCACCACCCTGCGGTGGGACGGCGGAACGGCGCAGAAGCGCATGGACGACCTGCTGACCTCGTCCTACTCCACCGGCCGGGTCGACGCGGTGCTCTCCCCCTACGACGGCATCTCCATCGGCATCCTGTCCGCCCTGAAGTCCGACGACTACGGAAGCACCGCCAAGCCGCTGCCGATCGTCACCGGCCAGGACGCGGAGGTCGCCTCCGTGAAGTCGATCATCGCGGGTGAGCAGACCCAGACCGTCTACAAGGACACCAGGGCCCTCGCCCAGGTCGCCGCGGACATGGTGTCCGCCGTCCTCAACGACAAGAAGCCCGAGACCAACGACGACTCCACGTACAACAACGGCAAGAAGGTCGTCCCGGCCTACCTGCTCGACCCGGTCAGCGTCGACAAGACCAACTACAAGAAGATCCTGGTCGACTCCGGTTACATCAACGCCGGGGAGCTGGGGTGACCTCCGCCACCCACTCCTCCGAGGTACCCGCCCCCCAGTCGGCGCCGGCCGGCCCCGTTCTGGAGATGCGGTCCATCGTCAAGACCTTCCCCGGGGTCAAGGCGCTGTCGGAGGTGACCCTCTCCGTGGCACGCGGAGAGGTGCACGCCCTGTGCGGAGAGAACGGCGCCGGCAAGTCGACGCTCATGAAGGTCCTGTCCGGCGTGCACCCCCACGGGTCCTACGAGGGCGAGATCGTCTTCGACGGCGAGCCGTGCCGGTTCAAGGACATCAGGGCCAGCGAGCGGCGCGGCATCGTCATCATCCACCAGGAACTCGCGCTGGTTCCCTACCTGTCGATCGCCGAGAACATCTTCCTCGGCAACGAACCGTCCCGGCGGGGAATCATCGACTGGCGCGAGGCGCTGCGCCGTGCCGCCGAACTGCTCAGGCGGGTCGGGCTCGACGAACACCCCGAGACCCGGGTCGCCGACATAGGTGTCGGCAAGCAGCAGCTCGTGGAGATCGCGAAGGCTCTGGCGAAGGACGTCCGGCTGCTGATCCTCGACGAACCCACCGCCGCGCTGAACGACGAGGACAGTGCGAAACTGCTGCGGCTGGTGGGGGAGTTGAAGAGCCAGGGCATCACCTCGATCATCATCTCGCACAAGCTGAACGAGATCGCCCGGATCGCCGACTCCGTCACCATCCTGCGCGACGGCCGCTCCATCGAGACCCTGGACGTCAAGGACCCGGCCACCACCGAGGAGCGCATCATCCGCGGCATGGTGGGCCGGGACCTCGACAGCCGATTCCCCGACCGCACGCCCTACGAGGGCGCGGCGGACACCGAGCCGGCCCTGGAGATCCGGGACTGGACCGTGCGCCACCCCCTCGACCGCAGCCGCAAGGTCGTCGACGGGGTCTCGATCCAAGTCCGGCGAGGGGAGATCGTCGGCATCGCCGGACTCATGGGCGCGGGCCGCACGGAGCTGGCGATGAGCGTCTTCGGCCGCTCCTACGGCCACTACGAGCAGGGTTCCGTTCTCAGGGACGGCCGCGAGGTACGGACGCGAACGGTCCCCGAGGCCATCGCCAACGGCATCGCGTACGTCACCGAGGACCGCAAGCACTACGGTCTCGACCTCGGGGACACCGTGAGCCGGAACATCTCGCTCGCCTCGCTCGGTTCCCTCGCCCGGCGCGGCATCGTCGACGGTCACGACGAGCGCAAGGTGGCCGAACGCTACCGGAAGACCATGAACATCAAGGCTCCGAACGTCCTGGAACCGGTCGGTCGGCTCTCGGGCGGCAATCAGCAGAAGGTCGTCCTCAGTAAGTGGATTCTCGCCGGACCGGACGTCCTGGTCCTCGACGAACCCACCCGCGGGGTCGACGTCGGAGCCAAGTTCGAGATCTACACCGTGATCGACCGGCTCGCTGCCGAGGGCAAGGCGATCCTCTTCATCTCCTCCGAGCTGCCCGAACTGCTCGGCATGTGCGACCGCGTCTACACCATGGCGGCCGGGCGACTGACCGGCGAGGTGTCCCGCGCGGACGCCACCCAGGAAGTGCTGATGCGGCACATGACCCGGGACACCACCGCACCACCGGCATCCACCGCAGGTGCCATCCCCAGCGAAGGACACCAGGCATGAGCACCGACGTCAGCACGGACACGACCACACAGGCGCCGCCGGGCGGCAAGTCCACCGGCGGTCCGGTGGGCAGGGTGCTCCTGGACGGCGTACGGCGCAACATGCGCCAGTACGGAATGCTCTTCGCACTCGGCCTGATCGTGCTCCTGTTCGAGATCTGGACCGGCGGTGATCTGCTGCTGCCGCGCAACGTCTCCAACCTGGTCCTGCAGAACAGCTACATCCTCATCCTCGCCATCGGCATGATGATCGTCATCATCGCCGGGCACATCGACCTGTCGGTCGGCTCCCTGATGGCTCTGGTGGGTGGCATCGGGGCAGTGCTCATGGTCGAGCACCACGTCGCCTGGCCCATCGCGGTGCTGCTCACCCTGCTGCTGGGAGCCGCAGCCGGCGCCCTCCAGGGCTTCTTCATCGCCTACGTCGGCATCCCGTCGTTCATCGTGACCCTCGCGGGCATGCTGCTCTTCCGCGGGCTGACGGAGATCTTCCTGAAGGGACAGACCCTCGGCCCGTTCCCCGAGGGGCTGCAGAAGGTCGCCAACGGGTTCCTGCCCGAGGTGGGACCGGAGACCAACTACCACAACCTCACGCTGCTCCTGGGGATCGGACTGGCCGCGTACGTGGTCCTCCAGGAGATGCGGGACCGCCGGCGCCAGCGCGAGTTCACCCTGGAGCCGCTCCCCGCCGGGCTGTTCTGGCTGAAGACCGGGGCGCTGGTCGCCGCGATCCTGGTGACGACCCTGCTGCTCGCCAGCTACAAGGGCACGCCCGTGGTGCTCCTGATCCTGGCCGTGCTGCTGGTCGGCTTCGGGTACGTGATGCGCAACGCCGTGATCGGGCGGCACGTGTACGCGATCGGGGGCAACCTGCCCGCCGCGAAGCTGTCCGGGGTCAAGGACAAGAAGGTCACCTTCGCGGTGTTCCTCAACATGGGGATGCTCGCGGCGCTCGCCGGGCTCGTCTTCGCCGCGCGCTTCAACGCGGCCTCGCCGAAGGCGGGTGTGAACTTCGAACTGGAAGCCATCGCGGCCGCGTTCATCGGTGGGGCGTCGATGAGCGGTGGCGTGGGTACCGTGCTGGGCGCCATCATCGGTGGCCTGGTCCTCGGCGTGCTCAACAACGGCATGAACCTGGTCGGGGTGGGGACCGACTGGCAGCAGGTCATCAAGGGCCTCGTGCTGCTGGCGGCTGTCGGCTTCGACGTGTGGAACAAGCGGAGGGCGGGCTCCTGACCCCGCTCGCCGCATGACCGTGTGCCCGCCGGCCTGTTGGCCGGCGGGCACAGTCATGTCCCGGGGGTTCCCGGTGGAGCGGCCGGCAGCCGGCCGGCAGACCGTTCTTCATCCCCACGTCGCGCGAGGGGAGCCGGCCCCGTGCGGCAGCCGGACCTCTCGGACCGCCCGGGGCGCGTGCGCGTGAACCCGGTCGCCGCCCGCGGCTCGGCTGCCGGCCGGCCCGCTCCGGACCGACATCGGCGAGTGTCTTGTCATGACCATTGCCGACACCGTCACACCTCGCTATGTTAATCGAAAATCACATCGGTACGACTTGATGCATCGCATCTGGATCACTCGACTTGCAAGTCTGCGACGGCTACTCGAAGCCATCTGACCCATCAGGGAAGCAGGTAAGTCAATGGAGAATCTCAGCAGGCGAAAAATGCTGTCCCTCGGCGTGGCCCTCGGTCTCGTGGGCGTGACCGACTCCGCCCAGGCGTGGGCGTCGACGGCACCGACGGCGGGAACCACCGCGGGAACCGGTCCGGCATGGATCTGGGACGACCTGGCGGACCCGCTGATGGCCTCGATGGTCGACAACGGCCACGTACCGGCGATCAACACCGCGTGGAAGTCCTGGGTGAACAACAACGACCCGCTGCCCACCGGCCTGCCGGCCGAATTCACCTCGTACCTGGGGCAGGTCAACCGGCTGCCCTCCTGGGCCGACCCCGTCAAGCTGGCCCGTGCCGCCGACTTCAACCGGCGCAGGGACACGTACCTCTTCATGCTGTACGGACTCGGCGGCGGGATCATGAGCACGGTGATCCCGCGCGAGGCCAAGAGCGTCTACTGGTCCGCGGGCGGCGCCAACATGCAGGACCGCGCCGCCAAGACGTTCACGTTCGGCTACGACCTCTCCCAGCTGGGGGCCTTCGAGCCGACCGGACAGTTCGTCGTCACCGCGAACAAGACGCGCGTGGTGCACGCCGCCGTACGTCACCTGCTGCCGCAGTCGCCGCACTGGCGGGCGGTCGCCGACGAGACCGTCCCGATCAGCGCGGCGGACATCCTGGTCACCTTCCACAGCCTCGGCACCTACGTCCACCGCAAGCTCCTCGAATGGAAGGTCCCGTTCTCGGCCGCGGACCAGGAGGCGTTCCTGCACTCCTGGCAGGTCGCCGTCCACCTGCTCGGCGTGCCGGACGAGTACATTCCGCAGACCTGGGCCGCCGCTGACGCCCAGTCGGCACAGGTACTCACCCCGATCCTCACCCCGTCGACCGAGGGCATCGCCCTCGCCGAGGAATTGCTCGGCCTGACCGCGCAGATCGACCTCGGCGTCACGCGCGGTTTCCTGAACGAGTTCGTGCGCTACGTCCTCAGCGACCAGGTCGGCGACTGGCTGGGTCTGAAGCGCGACTACGTTTCGGCGGCCCTGGTCCGTACCGCGTGGCCGGCGTTCATCCTGTTCCGTGAGGGGCTGTCGCCCATCATGCCGGGATCGTTCTACGTGTTCGACCAGTTCATACGCGCCCTTGCCATGCTCTTCCTCAACAAGGGCACCTCAGGGACCACCACCCTGATCACCATCCCCACCGGGAACAGGGCGGCCTGATCCACCGACCCGGTGCCCACCCGTGCCCGCCCCGCGGTGATCGACCGGGGGGCGGGCACCGGCGCGAACAGCCCTTCCCGGCGCGACGACAGCGCGGCAGCCGGCGCTCCCGGCGGCAGGCCGTTCAGAGACCCAGAGCGCCCACGACCAAAGCCGTCACGGCCTCGCGGTGGTCGGGCGTGTCCTGCCAGCGGAGCTTGCGGCCCGCTTCCACCACCACACCGAACCCGGCGTGCACCAGCACCCGGGCCTGGCGCGGGTCCAGTTCCGGGCGCGCCAGCCTCAACTGCTGCTCCCAGACGGCGATGTGCTCCCGCTGCGCGAGGACCAGGGGCCGCCGGAGGCCCGTGGGCAGGCCGGCGAGTTCGGCCTCGGCGACGCTGTTGAGTTCGGTGTACTCGAAGCTGTAGGCCACATAGGTCGCCGCCAGCGCGACGATCGCGTCGTACGGGCCGGACACCTCGCGCAGGCTCTGCTCCACCCCCTGGGCCAGCAGCGCCGCGGCCTGGAGACAGGCCGCGGCCAGGATGTCGATCTTGCCGGGGTAGTGGCGGTAGAGCGCGGACGGGGTCAGGCCCACCGCCTCCGCGATCTGGCCGTTCGTGACGCTGACGAACCCGTCCCGGGCGAACAGCGGGACGGAGGCCGCGAGGATCTCCGCACGGCGCGTGCGCGGCACCGGCTGGGCGGGCAGCTCCACGACGATGCCCGAACCCCTCGGGCCCACCGCCGGATCACTCGCCACCACGCGCAGCGCGGACGCCAGCAGCAGTTCCTCGGCCCGGCGTTGGGCGATGGACGTGTGATGCATCGTGATGGATCCGATCGCCCCCAGCGCCGCCAGGGCGCGCAACTGCTGGTCGTCCCGCGGGTGCTCGCGCTGCACCGCCTCGTCCACCCGCCCGGCGAGCCGGTCGAACTTGACCGCGAGGCGCCGGCGGTCCTCGCGGCGGAGGTAACGGGCCTCCCACCGGTACACGCCTCCCGACGCGCGATGAGCGACGGTGATCCGGGTGACGGCGGCGAGCACGTCGGCCGGCGCCGCCCCGGGCGGCACCTCGTCGAGCGCGGCGACCAGACCGTCCACCATCACGTCGGCGCACTCGGCGAACAGCGCGTACTTGTTGGGGAAGTGCCGGTAGAGGGCGGCGGCGGTGATGCCCACTCCGGCCGCGACCTCCTCCATGGACGCCGCGTGGTAGCCGCGCTCGCTGAAGACCCGCCCGGCCGCCTCGACGATGAGCTGCCTGCGGTTGCGGGGCCGCGTGGCCGCGGACGCACCGGCGGTCACGGCCGGACGCGCGGACGGGGAGGCGGAGGCCATACGGATCAGTCAATCACACGTCGTCAGGGGGCCGGGGCCCTCTGCGAGGGCTCCGGGGCGTGATTCCCGGAGCGGTGGTCAGGGGAAGGTGAGGACCGGCTTGACCACGCTGCCGTCCCGCATGGCGGCCACCGCCGCTCCGATCTCCTCGAACGGGAACGTGGTGACCAGCCGGTCGAGCGGGAAGAGGCCGCGCCGGTGGAGGCCGATCAGCTCGGGGAGGAAGCGGCCGGGGTCGGAGTCTCCCTCGATGACTCCGTGGACGCGCACACCCTTGGCGAGCAGCCCCGTCACGTCGAACGTCACCTCTCCGCCGAGTCCGAGCAGGGCGAGTTCGCCGCGCGGACGCAGCGCTCCGACGGCCTGCCGGGCCATCTCCGGACGCCCGCTGGTCTCCACCACGTAGTGCGCCCCGCCTCCGGTGACGTCGCGCAACGCCGCCACCAGGCCGTCCCCCGGAGGCAGTGCCGTTCGGGCGCCGAGTTCCACGGCCAGGGCGCGTCGGGAGGCGACCGGGTCGACGGCCACCACCGGGTCGCAGCCGACCGCCACCGCGGCCATCAGGGCGCTGAGACCGACCCCGCCCGCGCCCAGGACCACCAGGGAGGAACCCGGTCCGGGGCGCAGCCGGTTGAGTACTGTCCCCGCGCCGGTCTGGCCGCCGCAGCCCAGCGGTGCGGCGACTTCGGACGGCAGGTCGGAGGGGATTTTGACCATGCCGCGTTCGTGGACGACGGCGTACGTGGCGAAGCTGGACTGGCCGAAGAACCCCGCACGCAGGGGTGAGCCGTCGAGGGAGAGCGGAGTGGAGCCGTCGTCGCGCCCGCCGGAGAAGTTCAGGACGGGCGCGCTCCGGCAGTAGGCCGGGTGGCCCGCCGCGCACTCTCCGCAGGCCCCGCAGCTGGCGAACGTGAGGCAGACGTGGTCACCGGGCGCGACGCCCGTCACCTCCGCACCCACCGCCTCGACCAGACCGGCACCCTCGTGGCCGAAGACCATCGGTGTGAGCTGCCGGGGCCAGCTGTCCCGCATCCCCAGATCGGTGTGGCAGACGCCCGCCGCGGCCATCCTCACCAGCGCCTCGCGCGGCCGTGGCCCTTCGAGATCCGCGTCCCGGACGACGAACGGTGCGCCCGGCGCCTTGACGACCGCGGCGCGGACGCGTCTCACGATTCCCCGGAGGTGCGCGGGGTCTCCGCAACCAGCCGGAACTCGGGGGCGCGCTCCAGGAAGAAGTAGTAGAAGGGGCCCTCGGCCGGGACGCCCTTTGCGTTCATGATGCCCATCAGCGTATTCCCGTCCACCCGCTTGAAGTGGTCGAAGACCGGCCGGCCGTCGTAGACCATGGTGGCCGTCGGCTCACCTCGGAACTCGACGGTCCACAAGCTGGCCTCGCCCTGGCCGAGTTCGAGGTTGGAGTACAGCTCGCCCGCCGCGTTACGGCAGACCAGCGGCTTGGCGTCGTGCACGGAGACGAACGACTTTCCGTACCAGTCGGCCTTCGCCAGCATGCCGTCGAGCGGGTGACCGGTACGGAACTCGCCGCCCCTCCAGCCGCCGAGGACCTCCTCGGGACGGACTGTGTCCAACTCCGCCCAGATGGAGTCGAGTTCGAGCGGGTCGACGGGGCCGTCGATCTCCCGGAGCTCCTGGAACCGGACGCGGGCTTCGAGCGCGTTCATGCGGGTGTCCTCTCGGCGGTGCGAAATCACGGAAGTGAGGCGGGCGGGTCGGGGCGGGAGCCCCGCCGGTCACCGGGACATGCGCGGAGCGGAACCTCCGGGGGCGGAAGCCCGCCCGGGAAGCGTGAGCGCGCGGTCACCGGCGACCGCGCCGGGGTGGCCCAGGGTGCCGAGGCACAGCAGTACATGGCGCTCGGCGACCTCCTCCGCGGCGAGCGGGCCGTCCGCGCGGAACCAGTTGGCGACCCCCTGGCACATGACGAGCACCGAACGGACCGCGTCGGCCGGGAACGGCGTGGTGAACACGCCCCTCGCCCGGCCCGCCTCGACCGTGTCGAGCAGCATGTGTTCCAGGTAGTCGCGCAGGGCCACGTAGCGAGCCCGGTTCTGCGGCTCCAGGCTGCGGATCTCGGTGTCCAGGAAGGCCAGCCGCTGGCGGTGGGCCATGTAGAGCACGATCGACTCGACCATGCCGCAGATCCGTGCCAGCGGATCGTCCCCGGCCTCCCCGGCAGCCGCCCGGCAGCGGTCCAGGACGTCCTTGATGGACGCCTCCAGCAGTGTGGCCAGCAGGGCCTGTTTGTTCTCGTAGTGGTAGTACAGCGCGGGTACGGTGACGCCGACCCGGCCGGCGATGTCCCGGACCGAAGTGCCGTGGTAGCCGTGCTCGTTGAAGGCTTCCATGGCGTGTCGCAGGATCGGGTGCAGTTCGAGCGGTCCATAGGAGCGCCAGTGCTCCGCCGGTGGCGTGGTGTCCTGGCTCGGCTCGGTGTTCAAGGACTCTCCTGGGGCCTCTCGTGCGGACCGTGCTGGATCGGGGGCGGGGTGGTGATCGCCGACATCGTACGGCCGTCGGGCCGCGACAGCGCCCTTTTGGTGCTTAGCGATCGATCAGGGAATCCTGGCGAACGACGTTCGGCCTGCTGTCACTTCCCCGGTATGGGGCAGCAAAAACTGGTGCGGTGCGAGGAGTTGACCGGACGGTCCCGCACTTCTACGTTTTAGCGAACGCTCAGTAAGGTCCCGGTCGAGCGGCGACGAGAGCGCCGTGCGCCGAGAAAGGAACCCATGGGCCATCACTCCCCGGACCCGCCCGGCCGTGCCGTGACGGGACCTCTGGACGGTGTACGCGTGGCCGAGCCGGCGGGCATCGGGCCCGGTCCGTTCGCCACCACGCTCCTCGCGGCTCCAGGGCGGGGCACCTGCACCGAGGCGTACGGCACCACCCGGCCCGCTCCTGCGCCCAGCCCCCGCTTTCCCGACCTCCCGGCACCCTCCGAATCCTCCCGGCCGTCCCCGGAGCACACACCCAGGACGCGGCCCGCGACTGGCACGTGCCCGGACTCCTGAAGGGCCACCACTGATGGAACTCTCCACGCCCCTGACGTACGCCGGCGATCCACGCGCCGCCGCCGACAGTGCTGCCGCCCTGGAGGCCGCGGGCCTCGATGCCGTCTGGGTGGCCGAGGCATACGGTTTCGACTCCCCGACGGTCATGGGATACCTCGCCGCGAAGACCGAGCGGCTGAGGATCGGCTCGGCGATCCTCAACGTGTACTCGCGCACCCCCGCGCTGATCGCCCAGACCGCGGCCGGGCTCGACGCCATCAGCGGGGGCCGCGCCATCCTCGGCCTCGGTGCCTCCGGGCCGCAGGTCGTCGAGGGCTGGCACGGCCGCCGGTTCGACCGTCCGCTGGGCCGCACCCGCGAGGTGATCGAGCTGTCCCGGCGGATCTGGCGCCGCGAGGTGATCGAGCACCGCGGCATCACCGAGATGCCTCTCTCCCCGGAGAGCGGCGGCACCCTCGGCAAGCCGCTGAAACTGCTGAACCACCCGGTCCGCGACACCATCCCCGTCCACCTCGCGGCGCTGGGACCGGCCAACGTCAAGCTGGCCGCCGAGATCGCCGACGGATGGCTGCCGTTCCTCTACGTCCCGGAGCACGCCGCGAAGGTCTGGGGCCGGTCGCTGGCCGAGGGCGCCGCCGCGCGCGACCCCGCACTCGGCCCGCTCTCCGTCGTGGCGGGCGGCCTGCTGGCCATCGGTGACGAGGCCGAGGCCGTCCGCGACCTGATGCGCCCCACCGTCGCCCTCTACGTCGGCGGCATGGGCGCGCCCGGCCGCAACTTCTACCACGACCTGGTCTGCTCCTACGGCTACGAGTCCGCCGCGGCCGCCATCCAGGAGCACTACCTCGCGGGCCGCAAGAAGGAGGCGGAGGCCGCCGTACCGGCAGAACTGCTGGAACACCTTTGCCTGGCCGGCTCCGAGGGGCATGTACGTGACCGTGTCGAGGCATTCCGCGAGGCGGGTGTGACCATGCTCAACGTCACCCCCGTCGGCCCCGATCCCGCTCGGCTGATCGAGCACGTGAGGAGTTGGCTGTGACGAAATCCCGTACCACCGGCGACCTGCCCGACGCGCCCGCCGACCGGACGCTGCCGCAACTGCTGGCCCGCAACGCGGCCGAGTACCCCCGGCTCCCGGCGATTTCCTGGCAGTCGGCGGAGAAGGGCGGCGGCTGGACCACGTTCGACTGGGCGGAGGTCGAAGAACACACCCGTAGCCTCGCCGCCGGTTACGCGGCCCTCGGCGTCGGCCGGGGCGAACGCGTGCTGCTGATGATGTCCAACCGGCCCGAACACTGGCTTTCCGACCTCGCGTTGGTGCGCCTCGGGGCGGTCCCGGTCAGCGTCTACGGCACAGCGGCCCCCGAGCAGATCACCCACATCGCCCGCAACTGCCGCGCCCGCGTGGCCGTGTTGGAGGGTGCGGCCCAGGTGGCCGTGTGGGAGCCGCTGCTCACCGACGCCGACACCCCGCTGGAGCGGCTGGTGGTGGCCGAAGAGGGTGCGGAGGGAAGCCACTTCCCGTTCGCCGCCCTGCTCCGCGAGCCGGTGCCGGAACGGTTCGCGAAGGAACTGGACACCGCCCGCCCCGACGATCCGCTGACCGTCGTCTACACCTCCGGAACCAGCGGCGAACCCAAGGGCGTGTTGCTGACGCATCGCCAAGTCATGTCCAACGCACTGGCACTGGACGCAGTGGTCGAACTGCCCCCGCACGTCGAGCACATCTGCTATCTGCCCTTCGCGCACATCGCCGAACGGATGCTCGGCATCTACCTGCCCTGCCACCGGGCCTCGCACGTCTACCTCTGTGCCGACCCGACGGGCGTCGCCGCCGTCGTGCGCGAGGTACGGCCCGCGCAGTTCTTCGGTGTGCCGAGGATCTGGGAGAAGCTGTCCGCCAATGTGCGGGGCCTTCTCGCGCTGATGCCGGCCGAACAACTGGCCGTCATCGAGGCTGCGTTCGAGGTAGCCCGCACACACGTCGGGTACCGGGAGCGGGGCGAGACGCCGCCCGCGCAGCTGGAGGAGCGCTATGCCCGCGTCCGCGCCGACGTGCTGCTTCCCATGCTGGCCGCGGGCGGACTGGACCGGGTGACCTGGGCGGCCAGCGCGTCGGCACCGATGTCGGTCGACGTGGTGAGGTTCTGGGCCGGCTTCGGCATCGTCATCATGGACGCGTGGGGGCTGACCGAGACCACCGGAGTGGCCACCAGCAACAGCCCGCGGGCCGGATTCCGGCTCGGCTCGGTGGGACGGCCGGTGGAGTCGGTGGAGATCCGCCTCGCCGAGGACGGCGAGATCCTGGTGCGGGGCTCCTCCGTCTTCTCCGGCTACCTCCAGCCGGACGGATCGGTACGGTCCGCACTGGACCCCGAAGGGTGGCTGGCCACCGGCGACATCGGCCGGACGGACGAGGACGGTTTCCTCTGGCTCACCGACCGGAAGAAAGAGATGATCGTCACCTCCACCGGCAAGAACGTCTCGCCCGCGCTGGTGGAGAACGCTCTCAAGGAACATCCGTTGATCGGCCAGGCGATGGTTCACGGCGACAACCGCTCCTACCTGGTCGCCCTGCTGGTACTCGACGCCGAGGCGGCCCCCGTCTGGGCCTCGGCCAACGGCGTCGACGCGGCCGGAGGGCCGGCCGGCCTGGCGGAGCACCCCGCCGTCCGCGCGGAGGTGGACCGGGCGGTCGAAGCCGCCAACTCCCGGCTCAACCGCAGCGAGCAGGTCAAGCGGTACGAACTGCTCGCCGAG
>NZ_JBSFVR010000182.1:0-14577 GCF_053592415.1 Streptomyces sp. NPDC002690
CGGAACCTCACGGGTTCCGGCCCTGTTCGCGTACCCGGTGACGGGCGGGACCGTCAGGCGTCGGGCGTCAGCTTCAGCGAGATGGAGTTGATGCAGTAGCGCTGGTCGGTCGGGGTCTCGTACCCCTCACCCTCGAAGACGTGGCCGAGGTGGGAGCCGCAGCGGGCGCAGCGCACCTCGGTGCGGACCATGCCGTGGCTGTTGTCCGCGATGAGTTCGACCGCGTCGGTGTCCTTCGGGTCGTAGAAGGACGGCCAGCCGCAGTGCGACTCGAACTTCGTGTCGGAGCGGAACAGCTCGGCTCCGCAGGCGCGGCAGGAGTAGACGCCCTCGGTCTTGGTGTCGGTGTACTCCCCCACGAAGGCGGGCTCGGTACCGGCCTTGCGCAGCACGGCGTACTCGGCCGGGGAGAGCTCTTCCCGCCACTGCTCGTCTGGCTTCTCGATGTCGTACGGCACGGTGGCTCGCTCCCTCACTTCGACAGCTGGTCCAGGATGTGCGGGCCGAGGTCGGTGACGTCGCCCGCTCCCATGGTGAGAACGAGATCACCCGGCTTCGCCATTCCCGCGACGACCCCGGGGACGTCCGCCTTGTCGTGCACGGCGGTGACGTCGGCTCCGGCCGCCAGGGCTGCGTCGATGATCAGCGCGCTGGTGACGCCGGGGACCGGGTCCTCGCGGGCCGGGTAGATGTCCAGGACCACGGAGGCGTCGGCGAGGGCGAGCGCCTGGCCCATCTCGGTGCCGAGCTCCTGGGTGCGGGAGAAGAGGTGCGGCTGGAAGACGACCAGGATGCGGGCGTCGGCGGCGGCGCCGCGCATGGCCTCCAGGTCGGCGGTCATCTCGGTGGGGTGGTGGGCGTACGAGTCGATGACCTGGACGCCCGCGGCCTCGCCCTTGAGCTGGAGGCGGCGCTTGACCCCGGTGTACGTGCCGAGGGCGGAGGCGAGGTTGTGCGCGGGGATACCGAGGGCGACCCCGGCGGCGAGGGCCGCGACGGCGTTGTGGGCGTAGTGGCGGCCGGGCACGGAGACGGTGAAGGTGAGGAACCTGCCGTTGAGCAGGACCGTGACCTCGCTGGTCAGGCCGCGCGGGGTGACCTTGTGGACGCGGACGTCGGCGCTCTCGGACTCGCCGTAGGTGACGATGTTCAGGTCGGCCCTGGCGCTTTCGCGCAGCCGCCGGGTGAGTTCGACGGCCCCGGGCTGGTCGGCGGCGACGACGAGGGTGCCGCCGGGGGTGATCTTCCCGGCGAACTTCTCGAAGGACTCGTAGATCTCGTCCATCGAGGCGTAGTTCGCGTGGTGGTCCAGTTCGACGTTGAGGACGATAGCGACCTCGGGGTCGTACTTCTGGAAGCTGCGGTCGCTCTCGTCGGCCTCGGCCACGAAGATCTCGCCGCCGCCGTGGGCGGCGTTGGTGCCCGGTCCCTCCAGGTCGCCGCCGATGGCGTACGAGGGGTCGAGGTTCAGCGAGGAGAGGGCGACGGCGAGCATCGACGTGGTGGTCGTCTTGCCGTGCGTACCGGCCACGGCGATGGCCCGGGTACCGGTCATCAGCGAGGCGAGCGCGTCGGAGCGGTGCACCACCGGGACGGAGAGCTCGGCGGCGCGCACCAGCTCGGGGTTGTCGGCGCGGATGGCGCTGGAGACGACCACGCAGGTCGCGTCGTCGGCCAGGTGGGCCGGGGCGTGACCGATGTGGACGGTCGCCCCCAGCGCGCGCAGCGCGTCGGCGGTCCCGGACTCCTTGGCGTCGCTGCCCGCCACCTTCGCCCCGCGCTGGGCGAGGATCTTCGCGATGCCCGACATTCCGGCGCCGCCGATGCCGATGAAGTGCGGCCGTTCCATGGCGGCAGGAATACCGGGTGCCATGCGTGTCTCTCCCTGAAGTCGGTCGCGGTGCCGGGTCCGCCCGGCACCGGTGCCCAGCCTATTCGCTGTGCGCGAAGAGCTTGAGCACCGGGACGCCGACCTTGTGGCGGGCGCGGGAGGCCCAGTCGCGGTGGAAGAACTCCTCGACGTAGTGCGGGGCGGTCAGCACGATGACCTCGTCGGCTTCCGCGTCGTCCACCACGGTCTTGAGGCTGTCCAGCGGGTGGTCCTCCACGACCTGTCCCACCGCTTCGGAGCCCGCGGCCCGCAGGGCGAGCAGCGAGTGCTGGAGGGCCAGCCGGGCGGGTTCGCGGGCGTCCTTGCCCTCGGGTTCGTCGCCCTCGCTGGCGGCCTCCCGCAGTTCCCCGAGCGCCACGTCGTCGATCGCGCGGAGCAGGACGTCGGCCTGGTCGCCGCGGGGCTGCATGAGCACGATGAACGAGATCCGCTCGTCGCCGTGGAGGGTCGTGACGAATTCGACGTCCTCGGGGGTGAGCGGCTTCTCGATCATCAAAACGCTTGTGAACACGACGGGCGCCCTTCCGCTTCTTCATCCGGCCGGCCTGGTGGGGGGCCGCTGCTGAAACCATCCTTCCCCGTGATCGCACGGAGATTGCAGAGGTAAGTGTGCCCAGCGGAAGCCAAGCGGAACGGCAAATTCCGTTAAGAGCCGGGCGGAGTCGCGGCCCAGCGCCGGGCGGAGTCGCGGCGCTGCTCGGCGGCCGGGCCTCAGGGTCGGCGGTACCGGGTGAAGAGGAATCCGTCTTCCTCCAGCAGCCCCGCCAGGGCGAAGCGTTCCGGTACGGGTACGGACGGGCCTCCCGTGATCCGCTGCGCCTCCCCCGCCGTCAGCATCGGCGAGACGGTCAGGCAGAGCTCGTCGAGCACACCGGCGGCGACGAACTGGCCGAGCAGCCGCGGCCCGCCCTCCGTCAGCTGCCGGGTCAGGCCGAGGGCGGCCAGCTCCCGGACGGCTCGCGCGGGGTCCACCCGGGTGCCCTCACCGGCGACCACCACCCGGGCGCCCGCCTTCCGGGCGACGGAAACCCGGTCGGCCGGTGCGTCCGCCCCGGTGAGTACCAGGGTCGGGACCAGCGGTGCGGTGTAGAGCGGGGCCGAGAAGTCCAGGTCGAGGCTTCCGCTGACCACGGCGACGGCGGGAGCGGGCCCCTGCCCGGCCGCCGCCCGCCGCCCGGCGAACGCCTCCCGGGCGCGGGCGGGCCGGTACCCCTCCGTACGTACGGTCTCCGCGCCGGCGATCACGACGTCGGCGAGGCCCCGCAGGGTGCCGAAGATCCGCATGTCCGAGGGGGACGAGATGGACTGCGAGCGGCCGTCGTGCTGGGCGGCGCCGTCCAGGGTGGTGACCATGTTGGCGCGCAGCCAGGGTCCGGGGCCCGCGGGGTAGGCGTACGCCTCGGCCAGCTCGTCGAGGCCCCACTCGTGGTCGTCGGCGCCGGTCGGGGCGGGGGCGGACGTGGCTGTCAGGTCCGTCACAGGGAACAGGCTTCGCATGTCAGGCAGTGTGGCACGGCCCTTAAGGTGGAGAGTTGTGTCGTCCTCCACCACCGCTCCGGGTGCGAATTCCCTCACCGGCGCGACTCCGCTGTCCCTGTGCGCCCGTCGGCCGCACGTCCCCGCCGATCGTCTGGTCGCCGAGATGGTGCCGCCACCGCGCTTCGATTCGGTGCGTTTCGCCACGTACGTCCCCGACCCGACCCAGCCGAGCCAGAGCGAGGCCGTCACGGTCCTCAGCTCCTTCGCGGCCGGTCTCGGAGGGGCGTACGCGTCGGGCGAGGGCAAGCGGCGGTGGTTCGCGAAGAAGCCCGCGGCCCCGGCCGGTCCGCGCGGGGTCTACCTCGACGGCGGGTACGGCGTCGGCAAGACCCATCTGCTCGCCTCGCTCTGGCACGCCACGCCCGCCGAGCCGGCGCTGAAGGCGTTCGGCACGTTCGTGGAGTTGACGAACCTCGTCGGCGCGCTGGGTTTCCAGCAGACCGTGAAGACCCTGAGCGGGCACCGGCTGCTCTGCATCGACGAGTTCGAGCTCGACGACCCGGGCGACACCGTGCTGGTCTCCTCACTGCTCAGCAGGCTGGTGGAGGCGGGCGTCGCGCTGGCGGCGACCTCCAACACGCTGCCGGGCAAGCTCGGCGAGGGCCGGTTCGCCGCCGCCGACTTCCTCCGCGAGATCCAGGGCCTCTCCGCGCACTTCCGTCCGCTGCGGATCGACGGCCAGGACTACCGGCACCGGGGCCTGCCCGAGGCCCCGCCGCCGTTCGACGACGCGCAGGTCACGCAAGCCGCGTACGCCACCACCGGCGCGGCCCTGGACGACTTCTCCGCACTCCTGGGCCACCTGGCCGAGGTGCACCCCAGCCGGTACGGGGCGATGACGGACGGGGTCGACGCGGTCTGCCTCACCGGTGTGGTGCCGGTGCCGGACCAGTCCACGGCGCTGCGTCTGGTGGTGCTCGCCGACCGGCTCTACGACCGCGAGATCCCGGTCCTCGCCTCGGGCATACCCTTCGACCGGCTGTTCAGTGAAGAGATGCTGAACGGGGGGTACCGCAAGAAGTACTTCCGGGCCATCTCCCGGCTGACGGCACTGGCGCGGGACGCGAAGGGCCTGGTCCGGGAGTGACCGTCGCACGGCGGACACCGCCCGCCGATCCGACACACGTTGTCGGACAGGGCCCGACGGCGCGTTAGGTTCATGGGGGTGACGGCGCGACTCCTCCGGATGGACGCGTCGTTCACCGGTTCCGCGGCACACGAGGTGCCGCGTTTCCGCGCGACCGCGCACACCGTTTTTCGAAGGGATTCACCATGGCTACCACGCGTCAGGCGCACACGGTCTGGGAAGGCAACCTGCTGGAGGGCGCGGGTGTCGTCACCCTCGACTCGTCCGGTGTCGGCGAGTTCCCCGTCTCCTGGCCCTCGCGCGCCGAGAAGGCCAACGGCAAGACCAGCCCGGAGGAGCTCATCGCCGCCGCGCACTCCAGCTGCTTCTCGATGGCCCTCTCGAACGGCCTGGCCGGCGCCGGCACCCCGCCCACCCGTCTGAACACCCAGGCCGAGGTGACGTTCCAGCCCGGCACCGGCATCACGGGCATCCACCTCACCGTGCAGGGCGAGGTGCCCGGCCTGGACGAGGCGGGCTTCGTCAAGGCCGCCGAGGACGCCAAGGCCAACTGCCCGGTCAGCCAGGCGCTGTCCGGCACGACGATCACCCTGACGGCCACCCTCGCCTGACCGTCCGGCTTCGGGCCACCGCCGACCCCGGCTTCCCGGGGCGCGGTGGCCCGTGCGCCGCGGCTCCCGCGACTCCGACGGGCCGTCAGGACGCCATCCGGGCACCGCCGGAGCGCGGCCGGACCTCCCACCACAGGGCACGGCCGGATCACCGGCTGGGCAGCCTCGGGCCACCGGCTGGGCACGGTCAGGGCACCGGCGAGGCGCGGCCCCAGCAGCACCAAGGCGCCGTCAGGGCACCGGCCGCGCGGCAAAACGGCCTGATCGCACCGGAGATCGCCCCCGCCTCCGTAACACTCGCGTCATCGCACGGCCGCACGTTCTCAAAGAACGACTGGCTCAATGCACTCCAACGCAGCGACCTGCACAGGAGGACATGACATGGACGTATCAGATCCCGCACCGGTTCCGCCGAGGGACCGGGACGTCCATCCGGTCGACCGGCGCCCTTCCCCGGGCAGGCTCGCCACTTTCGGGCTCCAGCACGTGCTCGTCATGTACACCGGCTGCGTCACCGTGCCGCTGGTCTTCGGCGGGGCCGCCGGACTCGACACCTCGACCATCGGCCTGCTGATCAACGCGGACCTGCTGGTCGCCGGGCTGATCACCCTGATCCAGAGCCTCGGCGTGGGCAAGATCCTCGGCGTACGCCTGCCGGTCGTCACCGGCGCCACCTTCGCGGGGGTCACCCCGATGATCCTGATTCACGGCGAGTACGGCATGCAGGCGGTGTACGGGTCGATGCTCGCCGCCGGGTTCTTCGGACTGCTGATGGCCGTGCCGTTCGCACGGCTGGTCCGCTACTTCCCGCCCCTCGTCAGCGGCGTGGTCATCACCGTCATCGGCCTCTCACTGATCGGCGTAGCCGCCGGGCTCATCACCGGCAACGACCCGGAGGCGGCCGACCACGCGTCGGCGACCCGGCTCGGGCTGGCCGCCGGAGTGATCGTCTTCATCGTGCTCTTCGCCCGCTTCGTCAGGGGCTTCGCCGGGCAGACAGGCATTCTGATCGCCCTGATCGTCGGCACCCTGGTCGCCATACCCCTGGACCTCACCGACTTCTCCGGCGTCCCGGACGCGGACTGGGTGGGACTGGCGGCCCCCTTCCACTTCGGCGCCCCGGAGTTCCCGGTGTCGGCCGTGGTCTCGATGTGCGTGGTGATGCTGGTGATCTTCACCGAGTCCACGGCCACGATGCTGGCGGTGGGCGAGGCGACCGGACGGCCCCTCACGGACAAGGACCTGGCGCGCGGACTCGCGGCGGACGGACTGTCGGGCGTGCTCGGCGGCGCGATGAACTCCTTCATGGACACCGTCTTCTCCCAGAATGTCGGCCTCATCCGCCTCACCCGGGTCTCCAGCCGGTACGTCACAGCGGTCGCGGGCGGTGTCCTGGTCGCGCTCGGCCTGGTCCCGAGGCTCGGCGAGCTGGTCGCCGCGCTGCCCGGCCCGGTGGTGGGGGCCGCCGCGCTGGTGCTGTTCGCCACGGTGACCATGGTCGGCGTGAACACCCTGCGCAGGGTGAACCTGGACAAGGGGCACAACCTGACGATCGCGGCCGTGGCACTGGGGATCGGCCTGCTGCCGGAGATGTCCGAGGGCATCTACGCGAACTTCCCGTCCTGGGTGCAGATCGTGTTCGGCAGCGGCATCACGGCAGCCGCCTTCACGGCGTTCCTGCTGAACCTGCTGTTCCACCACACGCCCTGGGGACGCCCGCCCGGCACGGAGGGCGTACCGGCCGCGACGGCGGCGGAAAAGCCCGCACCGGGAGCCGAGCCGGTCCCGGAGGGGATCGCGTCGGCCGATCGGGGCGCTCCGAGCGCCGCACGGACCACCTGACCCATATAAATCATATTGTCCGATATTTTCCGTGAGTGAATACCTCATCACGGAAAGTCTCGCCTCTGACCGGTTCTGTCTGCCTGGCCGGTCTGGCTGTCTTGAGCGGGGTGCTCGCCGGATGCGGCGATCCGGGCGGGCACCCCGCCACCACGCGACCGCCGCAGGGCGCCTCCTCCCCCTCTCCCGCCGCGTCCGCGTCCGCTTCCACGGCCCCCGGCCCGGCCGCCGGACAGCAGATCCCCCGGCCGCCCACCCTCGCCCCGGGCCCCGAGGGCCTCACCCCGGTGTTCGAACGACGGCCGAAAAGCGCGTCCCCGACGGACGAGAAGGTCGTGGCGCTCACCTTCGACGCCGACATGACGGCCGACGAGGGGGACCGTGCGGCGGCCGGCGAACCCTTCGACAACCCGCCGCTGATCGACCTGCTGCACCGGCTCAAGGTGGAGTCGACGATCTTCATGACCGGCCGCTGGGCCGAGGAGTACCCGGACCAGGCCCGGGCGATCGGCACCGACCCCACCTTCGAGATCGCCAACCACTCCTACAGCCACCACGCCTTCTCCTCTCCGTGCTACGGCCTGCCAACAGTGGCGAAGGAGGAGACGAAGAGCGAGGTGGAGCGCGCGTTCGCCGCGTTCCGCGAGGCGGGAGCACGCAACGTCGTCCCGTACTTCCGCTTCCCCGGCGGGTGTTACGACGACGAGGCGCTGCGCGCGCTGGCCCCCGAGAAGGTGACGGCCGTCCAGTGGGACGTGGTCGGCGGCGACGCGTTCGCGACCGACCCGGACGCGGTGGCCGAGCAGGTGCTGGACGGCGTGACCCCGGGCTCGCTGGTGGTGCTGCACTGCACCCGTAGCGCCGCCCCGGCCACCGAGGAGGCGGTACGCCGGATCGTCCCCGAACTCCGCGCGCGCGGCTACCGGTTCGTCAAGGTGTCGGAGTTGATGCGGGCGGCCCCGGGCCGCTGACGGGTCGGAGTGCGAACGGAAAGCGGCCGGGTCCGGTGCCCCGGCCCGGCCGCCGACGCCCGGTCAGCCGGAGCAGGCGTTCCGGCCGGCTTCCTGCCAGGCGCAGACCGGACAGAGGGTGGTGCCCTTCGTCGACTCGGGGTACTCCGTCGGCTTCCGGCAGAGCACGCACTCGGCGTACGGCCCGCCCGTGTCGGCCGGCACGTCCGGCCCGAGGGCCGAAGGGGCGGGGGTCGCGCAGTACGTCTCGTCGTCCATGCGCCGAGCGTACGACGGCCTCGCGGCCCACCGGCCACACACCCCGGATGGCCGCGAGGCTCAGCCGGCCGACGTCTTCTCCGGCTTCTGCCCGCTCGGGCGCCGCGTCCTCGGCCGGAACTTGCCACAGGCCGAAGCGGCCCACCGGCCCACCGGCCCGTCGGACGGCCCGGGGCCGCCGGCCTGCCCGGACCGCCGGGGCGCCCGGCATGTCCGAGGTGCCTGGCAGACTGGCTCCGTGAGCAGCAACGACATCCCCGCAGCCGCGACGGCACCCGCCCCGAGCGCCACCTCCCCGGTCACGCCGGCCGAGAGCTCCGGACCGCTTCCGGCGGACAGCCCGTTCCGGACCGAGCCCACCCCGCGTGACGAGGCACCGCAGTTCGTGCTGCCGCTGGTGGTGCACATCGAGAAGACCGACCCGCCCGCCCGCGACGACGCGCTCCGCACGGCGGCCCGCGCGGTGCTCACCATCCTGGCCGACGACCGCGCGCTCGGTGAGGGCGAGTGGGCACAGGCGATGCGCGACTGGCAGGACGCCCGGATACGCAAGGTGGTGCGGCGGGCCCGGGGCGCGGAGTGGCGCAAGGCGTGCACGCTGCCCGGGATCACGATCACCGGGGACGCCGCCGAGGTCCGCGTCTACCCGCCGATCCCCCTCGACGGCTGGCCCAAGGAGCTGGCGAAGCTCCAGGTCTCGGGCACCGACCTGGACGACCCCGAGCCCCCGGCCGCCCCGGACACCACCGGTCCCGTCCTCTGGCTCAACCCGGAGCTCGACATGTCGGCGGGCAAGACGATGGCCCAGGTCGGCCACGGCGCGCAGCTCGCCTGGTGGGAGCTGACGGAAGCGGAGCGCAAGGAGTGGCGGGAGGCGGGCTTCCCGCTCTCCGTGGCCGTCCCGGACGCGGAGGCCTGGCGCCGCCTCGCCGTGAGCGGTCTGCCCGTGGTGCACGACGCCGGGTTCACCGAGATCGCCCCGAACTCGGCCACGGTGATCGCGGACCACCCGGCGCTCCGGGCGCGTACGGCGGGCTGATCCGGGCGCGGGCCAGGGCTGACCTGACGACTTCCGTTCGAGGCCCCCGCTGCCGTCCTGGCTTCGGGGGCTGTCCGGGCGCGCACGGCGTGCGCCGTCCACAGGGTTGACCGCGTGGTCCTCACCGAGCAGAGCGCGCACCGACTCCGCTTCCGGGGTCGGCCCGCGGCCAGGTCGACCTCAGCCGGGCGGAACAGCGTCATGCCCTCCCCCAGGCACTGACGGCTCTCGTGGAACGTGACCAGGGCCTCGTTGAGGTGCGTCGTCGCGGAGTCCAGCCGGCCGCGCAACTCGCCTGAGGAACAAGCCTGTTGGACAACCGCCAGGATGGGAACCGCTCGCCACCGGACGGCCCACCGAGGCGTCCTTCAGATTCGAACAGGTACTTGACACCAGCGATCCGGAAGCGAGGGACGAGGCGCGGAGCGCGTACGCCTCATTGTTGCGGGACACCGGCCGCTGGGACCGCCTGGCCGAAATCCTGGCGGCCCCCTCGGACACCCGCCCCGCCCCGGTGACGGGGCCCGCCCCGGTGACCGGGCCCGAGAAGGCGACGGCCCCCCACCCGGTGGCCACCCCGGACGCTGCCGCCCCCGCCCCAGCCGCTGCCGCCCCTCACCCGGCGGAACCCGTGCTGACCGCGCTGGTGTTGGCACTGCTCGGCAACATGGCCATCGCCGAACAGAGGCGGAACGAGGCTCGCCACTGGTACCGCCGCGCCTTGGCGGCCCCCGACGGCGACCAGGCCCACGACCGCGCCCGTGCGGCCCTCGACACCCTCCCCGAGTAGTACGGGAGCACCGTCCGACCCAGGACGGTGGCTCTCGGGATCGTCCGGCCGATCGACCGCGGCCATGCGCGAAGGACCCTCCGCGCCGGCAACCCGCTACCCGCTACCCGCTACCTGTCACTCGATGCCCACTCCCACGCGGGCGCCGCTACGAAAGCAGCGGGCCGTCCGCGTCCCCGCAACCTCAAATCCTCCTCTGAACGTCTCCCCGTTCGGATTCGCCGCAGTGCGCCGGGGTCATCACCTCACCACGGGCAGCGAAGGAATCGCCCGGAGAGGGGGAACGCTCATGAGGCTCGGTATCGGGATCGGCTGGCGTCCGGAGATCGCGGACGCGGTGGAGGCGCTGGAGGGCGTCGAGTGGGTGGAGGCCGTCGCGGAGAACCTCTGCGCGGATCATCTGCCCGAGTCGTTGGTACGGCTCCGGGAGCGGGGCGTCACGGTGGTGCCGCACGGAGTGGCGCTGGGTCTCGGCGGCGCGGAGCGCCCCGAGGCCCGGCGGCTGGCGGACCTGGCGGCGCGCGTGGAGCTGCTCGGCGCGCCGCTGGTGACGGAGCACATCGCGTTCGTACGGACCGGGGGGCCGGCGGGCGGTGCTCCCGCGCTGGAGGCGGGCCATCTGCTGCCCGTGCCCAGGACCTGGGACGCCCTGGCCGTGCTCTGCGAGAACGTGCGGATCGCCCAGGACGCGCTGCCGGTGCCGCTCGCGCTGGAGAACATCGCGGCACTGGTCAACTGGCCGGACGAGGAGCTGACGGAGGGGCAGTTCCTGGCCGAGCTGGTCGAGCGTACGGGGGTACGGCTCCTGATCGACGTGGCCAACCTCCACACCAACCACGTCAACCGGGGCGAGGACCCCGCCACGGCGCTGGACGAACTGCCGGTGGAGGCCATTGCCTACGTCCATGTGGCGGGCGGTGTCGAGAAGGACGGCGTCTGGCACGACACGCACGCCCACCCGGTGACGGCCCCGGTGCTGGACGTCCTGACGGAGTTGCGCTCCCGGGTGGACCCGCCCGGCGTGCTGCTGGAACGGGACGACGACTTCCCGCCCGCCGACGAGCTGGCCGACGAACTCGCCACGATCCGGCGGACGTTGGAAGCCGCGCGCCGGTCCGGTCGTACGAGCGTCCGCGGAGGGACCGCACAGCGGCACGTACCCGTGGGGGCGGACGGGGCCCGTGAGCGGCTGGCCGGGGCGCAGAGCGGGCTGCTCGCCTCGCTCGTCGCGGGGGCTCCGGTCCCCGGGGGATTCGACGCGGAGCGGTTGGGGGTGCAAAGCCGGGCGCTGGCCGCCAAGAGGGCCGGCGTCGTCGCGAAGGTGGCGCCGGAGCTGCCGGAGATCCTGGGGACGGGCTACCGCGCCGCGTTCCTCCGTTACGCCGAGGGCCGTCCGCCCGCCTCAGGCTATCGCCGTGACGCCCTCGCCTTCGCCGAACATCTGCTGGTCGCGGGCGAGCCGGCCGACGAGGTGGCCCGGCGGCGGCTGACCCACTGGTGGCAGGACCGGGCGGGGGCGCGACCGCCGCGGCGCACGACCCGGCTCGTCCGAGCGGCGCGCGCCGCGTTCGCCACGTCCACCACCGCGCTCAGGTCGTCTTCCGGGGGGAACCGATGATCTTCAACCTGCTCGCCCTGCTGCTGACGCTCGCGAGCGTGACCTCCGGCCTCCTCCTCCTGTCGACGGGCCCCGGGAGCGGCGTGCGGTCCACCGGTCCCGGCGCCCAGGTGCAGCACGACCACGAGGCCGCGTTCCTCAACGGCGGCCCGGCACGGGTCGTGGACACCGCCCTGACCGCCCTGCACACCGACGGCCGCATCGTGATCGGCGGCCCGGGCATCATCTCCGTCGTGCGGGCACAGCCCCGTGATCCGGTGGAGCGTGCCGTCTTCCACGAGCTGGCGCTCGCCCCGAACGGGGCGCTGCACATCCTGCGCCCGGCGGTCATGCGCCACCCCGCCGTGCAGGAGATCGGCGACGGGCTGGCGGCCAGGGGCCTGTTGGCACGTCCGGAGGAGATGCGGACGCGCCGCCGCTGGGCCGGGATCCAGGGCCTGGCCTGTCTCGTGCTCTTCCCTGTCTCGATGGTCGCCACCTTCGTCCAGTACGGGGCTCTCGACGGCGCTGCCGCCATGCCGTTCCCGTTCGTCGTCAAGATGCTGCCGGCGATCCTCTTCGGCGGGGTGTGCGCTCTGGTGGGGCTGGTGAACGCCCGGGCACGGATCACCAAGGCGGGGCAGGCGGCGACGCGGGCCTACCGTACGGCCCGTACCGGATGGGGTGGTACGCCCGCGCAGTTGGTGGCCGCCTTCGGGCTGCGGTCACTGGTGGACACGGCGCTGCGCGACCAGTTGACGGCCGCCGCGCGGTACGGGGCGTCCCCCTTCCGGGGCGGGCCCTCCTCGGTGCGCCACGACCGGGCTGCCGACTCGTGCGGGGCGGGGGTGGCGATGGTGCCCGTGGTGTGGTGCGCGGGGGCGGGGCCGGGCGGCGGCTGCGGCTCGGGCTCCGGTTCGAGCTGTGGCGCGGGAAGCGGGTCGAGCTGCGGGGGTGGCGGCTCGTCCAGTTGCGGAGGGAGCGGCTCAAGTTGCGGAGGCGGGAATTCGAGCTGCGGGAGCAGCGGCTCCAGCTGCGGCGGGAGCAGCGGCTCCAGCTGCGGGGGGAGCGGTTCGAGCTGCGGTGGCGGGAGCAGCTGAGCGCGGGACGGGGCGGGTGCGCGGGCCGGGAGCGCCGGTGCCGGCTACCGGACCCACACCCATGAGCGGCACCCGTCACGTTCGTCCCGGCCCGGCCGCCCGGGGTGCGGCGGACCGTGGCATCCTGGAGCGATGATCCTGGGCGCCGGCGCGAGCAGAGTGGAACTCCGCCCCCTGCGCCGTCAGTTCGCCGAGGCCCGGGGCAACCGTTACGACGACAACTGGCTGATCATCGGATGCAAGGTGACCACTCCCGGAGGGAGTTGGTCCTTCGCCGATCCTGCTCTGCTGATCCATGAAGCCCATCAGGTCACCGATTGGCTGCGCGGGGTGGCGGCCGGGAGTATCGCCCCGTGCGGACCGGACGAGGCGGGCTACCTGTCCCCCGACACCTGGTTCGTCGAACCGGTCCTGGCGTTCAGCCTCGCCGACCGCGGTGAGGGAGGACTGGTGCTTCGAGTCCACCTCTCCCTGGAGGCGAGACCCCCTGTGCGACAGGGCGAGGACGAGCCGGACTTCTACCAGTACTACGTCCAGGTACGCACGGACGCGGCCGGGGTGCTGCGCGCGGCCGACGAGTGGGACCGCGCCCTGGCGGCGTTTCCCCCTCGCTGATCACCTTCGGCGGCGGCCCGGGGGCCGGGGCTGGTGCCGCGTCAGTCAAGGTTTGCCCGTCAAGGAGCGGCGTCAGGTGCGTGCTCTCGGCGTGCCGGCCTGGAGCCACCGGGCCCCTCATCTCCCCACCGCCTCCGCGATGTGCCGGGCCACCTCGGCGGGCGTGAGGCGGGTGGTGTCGACGACCTCGGCCTCCCGGTGCAGCCAGGTGCGCGCCGCCTCGGCGTACGGCTCCAGGTACTTCAGCCGGAACGTGGTGGGGCCCAGGTCGATGTCTCCCTCGATCCGCCCGCGCAGGGTCTCCTGGTCGGCGTGGAGGACGAAGTGGCGTACGGGTATGGCGTGGTGGGCGAGGCCCGCGCTGATCTCGCGCCAGTACTCCTCGACCAGGACGGTCATCGGCATCACCAGGGTGCCACCGGCGTAGTCGAGTACGTGCCGGGCGGTCTCGACCACCAGGGGGCGCCACGGAGGCCAGTCCTGGAAGTTGCCCGTCCAGGGCAGCGTCGGCTTGATGTCCATCAGTGTCTCGCCGACCTTCTCGGCGTCGAGCACCCGTGACTCCGGGATCAACCGCTGTACCAGTGCGCTGGTCGTCGTCTTGCCCGCGCCGTGGGTTCCGTTGAGCCATACGATCATGGCCGCCACGCTACTGCGGGCGGCAATCGATGCCCAGGGACGTCCACTTCACCCCTCCCATGTGTCCGTATGGTGAACGAGCCGGACCGGTTTCTCCTCGACTCGCATAGAACTCGGTCATGGTCTGGTTGATATGTCTGCTGATCGCATGGGCCGCGGCGGCCCTCTCCTGTCTGCGGCTCTGCCTCGCCGCAGCCAGGGCCGCCGATCCGTCGGCTGCCCGCTCCCGCCGGACCGGCCAGGTGCCGTACGACCTGAGTCTGTACGAGACGGCCTTCCTGTCCGGCGGTCCGGAGCGGGTCGCCGACCTGGCGCTGATCTCCATGCATCTGCGGCAGAGCCTGCTGCTGGCCCACACCGGCTGGGCCACGGTGGTGGATCCCCTGGGCCGGGACGACGTCGAGCGCACGGTGATCCGGGCCATCGGGCCCGAGGGGCAGTCGCGGATCGAGCCGGTACGGGCCGCCGCCGCGTCGGCCGAGCCGGTACGCGCGCTGGCGGACCGTCTGGTGGCGGCCGGCCCGCGGAGGGGTTCTGTTCATCGACGAGGCTTACACGCTCACACCGGGAAGCGGCTCCTCCAGCTCGGACTTCGGCC
>NZ_JBSFVR010000183.1:0-14530 GCF_053592415.1 Streptomyces sp. NPDC002690
GCTCCCAGCACCGTACGGACATCGCGCAGAAGGCCGCGGAGGACGCAGGGGCCTGATACCCGCCCCCCCCCGCCCCGGGGCCCCACCGGCCGGGGGCCCCCCCCCCCCCCGGCTCCTTCGCGTCTCAGAACTTGTTGCGCGGGGTGATGCCCAGCGACATGCCGGACAGGCCGCGCTGACGGCCTCCCAGCTTCTCGGCGATGGAGCGGAGCGCCCGCCCGGCGGGGGAGTCCGGGTCGGAGAGCACGACCGGCTTGCCCTCGTCGCCGCCCTCGCGGAGCCGCACGTCGATCGGGATCGAACCGAGCACCGGCACCTCGGCGCCGATCGTCTTGGTCAGGCCGTCCGCCACCCGCTGCCCGCCGCCGCTGCCGAACACGTCGACCATCTCGTCGCAGTGCGGGCACGGCATGCCCGACATGTTCTCCACGACACCGGCGATCTTCTGGTGCGTCTGCACCGCGATCGAACCGGCCCGCTCCGCGACCTCGGCCGCCGCCTGCTGCGGGGTGGTGACGACGAGGATCTCGGCGTTCGGCACGAGCTGCGCCACCGAGATCGCGATGTCACCGGTGCCCGGCGGCAGGTCGAGCAGCAGGACGTCGAGGTCGCCCCAGTAGACGTCGGCGAGGAACTGCTGGAGTGCGCGGTGCAGCATCGGGCCGCGCCAGACCACCGGGGCGTTGCCCGGGGTGAACATGCCGATGGAGATGACCTTCACGCCGTGCGCGGACGGCGGCATGATCATGTTCTCGACCTGGGTGGGCTTGCCGTCCGCACCCAGCATGCGGGGCACGCTGTGGCCGTAGATGTCCGCGTCGACGACGCCGACCTTCAGCCCGTCGGCCGCCATCGCCGCGGCGAGGTTGACCGTCACCGACGACTTGCCGACGCCGCCCTTGCCGGACGCGACCGCGTAGACGCGGGTGAGCGACCCGGGCTTGGCGAAGGGCACCTCGCGCTCGGCGGTACCGCCGCGCAGCGCGCCCGCCAGCTCCTTGCGCTGCTCGTCGCTCATCACGTCGAGGGTGACCTCGACCCGCGAGACGCCCTCGACCGCCGCGACCGCGTCGGTCACGTTCCGGGTGATGGTCTCGCGCATCGGGCAGCCGGAGACCGTGAGGTACACCGTGACAGCCACCACACCGTCAGGATCGATCTCGACCGACTTCACCATGCCGAGTTCGGTGATCGGGCGGTGGATCTCCGGGTCGTTCACTGTCGCCAGTGCTTCGCGCACCGCGTCTTCCGTAGCCATACGACGATGTTACGGCGCGCGGCGCTACGCGCGGGTAGCCCCTCAGCGGTCGCCTTCGTCACTCTCGGACGGAAGGAGCACGCGCCGGTCCTCCAAGTCCTTCACGAGGTCCTCCAGCTCCGAGCGGATCCAGTCCCGGGTGGCGACCTCGCCGAGGCCCATCCGCAGCGCCGCGATCTCCCGGGTGAGGAACTCGGTGTCGGCGATGGACCGCTCGTTCTGCGCGCGGTCCTGCTCGTGGGTGACCCGGTCCCGGTCGTCCTGGCGGTTCTGCGCGAGCAGGATCAGCGGCGCCGCGTACGAGGCCTGGAGCGAGAGCATCAGCGTCAGGAAGATGAACGGGTACTCGTCGAACCGCAGCGCGGTCGGCGCGAAGATGTTCCAGAGCACCCAGAGGACGATGATCAGCGTCATCCAGACGATGAACCGCCCGGTGCCCAGGAAGCGGGCGATCCGCTCCGAGAACCGGCCGAACGCCTCGGGGTCGTACTCCGGCAGGAGCCGGCGGCGCGGCGACTTCGGCTGGTCCAGCCGGAACCGGGGCGGGCGCACCAACCCGGACGAACCCGTGGACGCCGCCTTCGTACGCTCCTCAGCGGCCACGGGCGATCCCCTCCTCGCCGTGGAAGTCGGTCTCCCGCCAGTCCTCCGGCAGCAGGTGGTCCAGCACGTCGTCGACGGTCACCGCACCCAGCAGCGAGCCGCTCTCGTCCACCACGGGCACCGAGACCAGGTTGTACGCCGCCAGATAGCTGGTGACCACCGCCAGCGGGGTGTCCGGCGGCAGCGGTACGAGGTCGCTGTCCACGATCGAGCTGACCAGCGCGAACGGCGGGTCGCGCAGCAGCCGCTGGAAGTGCACGGTCCCGAGGTACTTGCCGGTGGGCGTCTCGTCGGGCGACCGGCAGACGTACACCTGGGCGGCGAGCGCGGGGGAGAGGTCCGACTGGCGCACCCGGGCGAGCGCGTCCGCGACGGTGGCGTCCGGGCGCAGCACGATCGGCTCGGTCGTCATCAGACCGCCCGCCGTCCGTTCCTCGTAACTCATCAGTCGGCGCACGTCGGCCGCGTCGTCCGGGCGCATCAGCGTCAGCAGCCGCTCCTTGTCCGCCTCGGGCAGCTCGGAGAGCAGGTCCGCCGCGTCGTCCGGGTCCATCGCCTCCAGCACGTCCGCCGCGCGCTCCTCCTTGAGCTTGCCGAGGATCTCCACCTGGTCGTCCTCCGGCAGCTCCTCCAGCACGTCGGCGAGCCGGTCGTCGTCGAGGGCGGCGGCCACCTCCGCCCGGCGCTTGGGCGTCAGGTGGTGCAGTGCGTTGGCGACGTCGGCGGGGCGCAGCCGTTCGAAGGTGGCGACCAGGTTCTCGGCGCCCTGCCCGTGCTCCTCCAGCGAGAAGTCGCGGACCGCCGACCAGTCGACGGTCAGCGTCTCGCCCTTGCGGCGCAGCGCACCACCGCGTCCCTTGCGGACGAAGCACTTGTCGATCTCCCAGTCACGGCGGGCCGGCAACTGGTGGATGGCCACGTCGAGGATGGTGACCTCCTCGCCGCTCTCCGCGAGCCGCACCCGCCGGTCCAGGAACTCGCCGAGCACCAGACGCTCGGTGGGACGCTGCTCGAAGCGCCGCATGTTGACCACGCCGGTGGTGATGACCTGGCCGGACTCGACGCCCGTCACCCGGGTCATGGGCAGGAAGATGCGCCGGCGGCTGACCACCTCCACCACCATGCCCAGCAGCCGGGGCGGTCTGCCGCTGACGCGCACCATCGCCACCAGGTCGCGGACCCGGCCGACCTGGTCGCCGTTGGGATCGAAGACCGGGACTCCGGAGAGGTGCGAGACGTAGACCCTGGGTGCGCCCGATGCCATCGCGCACCCCTTCCGTGCCGGTTGCCGCGTGCCGTGCCCGACGTGGTCGTGTCACGGAACGTCAGGGGCGTCGGATGACGCCGGTATGCCGGATTCAGGCTAGCCGGTACCGCTGCGTCCCGCTCCGTGCCGGCCCCGGAGCACCCCCGGACGGCTCCCTTCCGGGTGGACGCCGAACCCCGGGTACGCTGCCGCTTGCCATCCCACACGTATGACGAGAGGCAAGCACGCGTGACCTCCTACGCCCCCGCCGTACGGGCCCGCCGCACCGCGCTCGCCGTGGCACTCGGGGCGGGACTCGCCCTGGGCCTCACCGGTTGCGTGGGCGACGACCCCGACAAGGGTACGAACGGAATCGGCAAGCTCTCCGCCGCCGAGATCGACACCCGGGCCAGAGCCGCCGCCGACGCCGCCACGGCCGTCCATCTGGCGGGCACCCTCATCAGCAAGGACGGCAGCTACACCCTCGACATGCGGCTCAACGCCGACGGCGGGACCGGCTCCGTCACCTCGCGGGAGAACACCTTCGCCGTCCTGCGGGTCGGCGACGACCTCTACCTCAAGGCGGACGCCGCCTTCTGGAGCGCCGAGCAGGACGGCAAGGGCGGAACGGGCAAGGGCGAGGACGGCGACGAAGAGGCCGCCGAGAAGCTGGACGGCAAGTACGTCAAGGTGCCCGAGGACGACCCCACGTACAAGCGGCTGCGCGGCTTCACCGAGAAGGGCACCCTGCTCGACGGGCTCCTCTCCCTGCACGGCACCGTCAACAAGGGCGACCGGGACAAGGTCGCCGGCGTCCCCACCATCCAGATCCTGGGCGGCAAGGGCGAGGGTGGCGCGTTCGACGTGTCGCTCAAGGGCACCCCGTACCCCGTCCGGGTGGCGCGCGGCGGCGGTGGCGGCACGGTCACCCTCGCCGACTGGGGCCGCTCCTTCGCCCTGGCGGCCCCGCCCAGGGACGACACCGTCGACTACAGCGGCCAGCTGCCGAAGAGTTCGGGCTGAGCGTTCGCGCCTTCGGAGCCGGACCGGAGCTCCGGTCGGCCCGTCCGCGCCGTGTGTGCCGGAACGCCTCCTGTCGCGGCGTGCGACAGGAGGCGCGAGGATGCTGTGGGGCCCACTGCGGCCCGAACCCGCCCGCATCCGAAGGGGCTCCGCATGCCGACGCAGAACGCGATCGACTGGCCGGAGAAGTACCTGCCCGGCACCACCGACAACTTCGTCTCCAACGAGGTGATCGTCCGAGGCCTGAGCGCCGCCCAGGTGTGGCGCCTTCTCACGGACACCTCGACCTGGGAGTCGTACTACGACAACGTCGCGGACATCTCCTTTCCCCGGGGCGGCGGTCCCGGGCTGAGGAAGGACCTCGCCTTCAGCTTCGGCACATTCGGCTTCCCGCCCCTGGACGCCCTCGTCGTCGAGTTCCGGGACCCCGCGCCGGACGAACCCGGACGCCTGTCGTGGACCGCCGTCCAGAACGGCACCCCGGAGGAACGGCTCGACGTGCTCCACGCCTGGCTCGTGGAGGACCTGCCGGGCGGCCGGGTCCGCATCCTGACCCAGGAGTCCCAGATCGGACGGCCTGCGGCGGCGCTCGCCGGGGAGCGGCCGAACCCGATGCTCAACGGGCACCAGGCTTGGCTGGACGGCCTTGTCGGCGCCGCGTCAGGGCGTACGAGCCGCTGAACCGCGCTTTTCGGCGTCGTCCGTCGTCGGCCCGGCCGGGGGCCGTACTCAGCCGGCGCGGCGGCGCTTCTTCAGCAGCAGCCGGGGGAGCCCGGCCGGTGCCGGTTCGCGGGTGATCGCCGGGGTGGCGAGCGGGCGGGCGGCGAGCGAGGTGTCCGGCAGATCGGTGGTGTGGGCCACGGGCGTCAGCCGGACCACCCGGCAGTCGCTCGCCCAGCGCTCGGCGAGCCGCTCCGCGTCCGGCGCGTTCAGCCGCTTCCCCTTCAGCTCCGCGACCGCGGCCTCCCACTCCTCGGAGTGCGGGGCGAGCTCGTCCACCTCGGCGGTCCACGCGACGATCCGGCCGCCCTTGTCCTTGCTGCGCACCGTCACCTCGGCCCGCGCGCCGTCCGCCAGCCCGTCCGGGAGCGGCTGCTCACCGGGGCCGCCGACGAGCAGCGCCGCGCCCTCGTGCCAGACGTGCCAGAGCGCCCGGGCGGCGCCGGAGGCGCGCACCCAGATGAGGCCGGACTTCTTGGTGGCCTCCTCGACGAGGGCCTGCCCGAGCAACGAGTCAGCAGTCATGGCGAAGAGCCTAACGGCCCGCCGCCCGGGCCCGCGTGGGCCGGTGGGAGTGCCGCCGGGCCGGCTACAGCCAGCCGTTGCGCTTCAGCGTCCGGTGGATGGAGAAACAGACCACCGCGATGACGCCCAGCACCATCGGATAGCCGTACGTCCACTCCAACTCCGGCATGTGCTCGAAGTTCATGCCGTAGACACCGCAGATCATCGTGGGTACGGCGACGATGGCGGCCCAGGACGTGATCTTGCGCATGTCCTCGTTCTGGGTGACGGTCGCCTGCGCCAGATTGGCCTGCAGGATCGAGTTCAGCAGCTCGTCGAAGCCGAGGACCTCCTCCTGCACCCGGGAGAGGTGGTCGGCCACGTCACGGAAGTACTTCTGGATGTCCGGGTCGATCAGCCGCATCGGCCGCTCGCTGAGGAGCTGCATCGGCCGCTGGAGCGGCGAGACGGCCCGCTTGAACTCCAGCACCTCACGCTTGAGTTGGTAGATCCGCCCGGCGTCGGTGCCGCGCGCGCTGCCCTTCGCCGGGGTGGAGAAGACGTCGATCTCCACCTCGTCGATGTCGTCCTGCATCGCACCGGCCACCGCGATGTACCCGTCCACCACGTGGTCGGCGATGGAGTGCAGCACGGCCGACGGGCCCTTGGCGAGCAGCTCCGGATCGTCCTGGAGGCGGTGGCGCAGCGCGCGCAGCGAGCCCTGGCCGCCGTGCCGGACGGTGATCACGAAGTCCCGGCCGGTGAAGCACATCACCTCGCCGGTCTCGACGACCTCGCTGGTCGCGGTGAGCTCGGTGTGCTCGACGTAGTGGATGGTCTTGAAGACGGTGAAGAGCGTGTCGTCGTACCGCTCCAGCTTGGGCCGCTGGTGGGCGTGGACCGCGTCCTCCACCGCCAGCGGGTGCAGTCCGAACTCCCGCGCGATGACCGCGAATTCGGCCTCGGTGGGTTCGTGCAGCCCGATCCAGGCGAAGCCGCCGCCCTCGCGCACCCGCAGCATCGCCTCGTGCGGGGTCTGGCAGGTGGACGCCTCCATGCGGCGGCCGTCGCGGTAGACCGCGCAGTCCACCACGGCGCTGGAGGCGGACGGGTCGCGGGTGGTGTCGTAACCGGTGTACGGAGCGGGGGTCTTACGGAAGGCGGGCCGCAGGGAAGGGCGCACGGCGGCGCGCAGGTCACGGATCATGGACATGGCAGGCTCCTACACGAAAGGGCCGTGCGGTCCCCGCGCAGGCGGAACAGCCCGGAATGGAGACGTGGAAACCACGTCCGCAAAGCGGGCGGCACCGCGGAACGGTGGCGACGGCGTTCGCTACAGACAGGCAAAAACGGGATGCTCTTCCGCCGTGCGACAAGCCACGAGCCCTGACCGAGAGGGCTTAAGGATTCACCGGGAAACGGTGGGGACGGAAGGGCGCTCGGTACTGCACGGTCGACTTGGATCCATGGCAGTCCCCACCTCCTCCGGTCGGTCCCCCGTGGGGGACGACGTGCTGTCGGGACGGAGAGGGCGCCGCATCGCGCGCTGTCCCGACCGGCGGCCAGGCTATCAGCCGGCCAAGGGTCAATCCCTTACTTTGCCCGTTCGATACGCGTTCTATGCTCGCGACATGGAAGAAATTCTCGCGCTCGTCGAAGCCCGGCTACGCAACGCCCTGGGGGAGCCGGACGCCCGCGCCGCGGTCACCTTCCTCGGCACGGACCGCATCGAAGTGCTGCGCTTCCTCGACGGCGACGTGGTCCGGTACGCCACCCTCGGCATGTCCGCCCAGCCCATGGCCGACCCCACCTCGCCGCTCGCCGACCCGGTCAAGGGCCCCCGCGCCGAGCTGGTGCTCTCCGTGCGCGCCGGGCTGGCCGACACCGACCAGGTGCTGCGCCCGCTCGCCGTACTCGCGGCGTCCCCGCAGGTCGAAGGCGTGATCGTGGCCCCCGGCGCCTCCCTCGACCTGGGCGACCCGCTCTGGCCGTCGGCCCCGTTCTCCTCGGTCCTCGTGGCCGAGCCCGGCGGGCTGGTGGAGGACCTGGAGCTCGACGAGCCGATGGACCCGGTGCGCTTCCTGCCGCTGCTCCCGATGACCACGAACGAGGCCGCCTGGAAGCGGGTCCGGGGCGCCCAGGAGCTCCAGGAGCGCTGGCTCTCGCACGGCACGGACCTGCGGGACCCGCTGCGGAACTCCGTGACCCTGGACTGAGGCCACCCGTACGCGGTCACCCGTCCGTGTTCACCCGTCCGTGGCGTGCGAAAGGGGCCCCGCCGGTCCCGGACGCGGTCCGGATCGGCGGGGCCCCTCTTCGTACACGTCCCCGGAACTCAGTCGGCGAAGGCCGAGACGCCGTCCGCGGTGGCGTGCGCGGGCTGGACCTCCGCCGCCTCGTGGGTGAGCGCGGAGCGCCGTACCCACACGATCAGCGCGCCGGCCACGGCCGCGACGGCGGCGACCACGAACGGGATGCGCGCGTCGCTCCACTCCTCGATCTTCGGGGCGAGGTAGGGGGCGGCGGCAGCGGCGAACCAGCGGACGAAGTTGTAGCCGGCGCTCGCGACCGGGCGGGGTGCGTCCGAGACGCCGAGGGCGAGCTCGGTGTAGACGGTGTTGTTCATGCCGATGAAGGCACCCGAGACGATCGTGCAGACGATCGCGGTGGTGTGGTCGCCGTAGCCGAGAATCAGCAGGTCGGCCGCGAAGAGGACGAGCGAGGCGCCGAGCACCTTCAGCGAGCCGAAGCGGGCCTGGAGGCGCGGGGCGACGAAGACCGAGAAGACGGCGAGCAGCAGGCCCCAGGCGAAGAAGACCGCACCGGACCTGTACGGGGTCATGTCCAGCACGAACGGGGTGAAGGCCAGGATGGTGAAGAACGCGTAGTTGTAGAAGAACGCGGAACCCGCCACCGAGGCCAGTCCGCCGTGGCCGAGCGCCTTGACCGGGTCGAGCAGCGAGGTCTTGCGGGCGGGCTTCGGCTGCTCCCGCAGGAACGCGACGATGCTGACGAAGCCGATCGCCATCAGGGCGGCGGTACCGAAGAAGGGGTAGCGCCAGCTGGCGTTGCCGAGCAGCGCGCCGACCAGGGGCCCGCACGCCATGCCGAGGCCGAGCGCGGCCTCGTAGAGCAGGATCGCCGCCGCGCTGCCACCGGCGGCGGCGCCGACGATCACGGCGAGCGCGGTGGAGACGAAGAGCGCGTTGCCGAGGCCCCAGCCGGCCCGGAAGCCGACCAGCTCGCCCACCGACGAGGACGTTCCGGCGAGCGCGGCGAACACGACGACCAGCGCCAGTCCGGCCAGCAGGGTCTTCTTCCCGCCGATGCGGCTGGAGACGAAGCCGGTGACCAGCATCGCGAAGGCGGTGATCAGGAAGTACGAGGTGAACAGCAGCGACACCTGACTCGGTGTCGCGTCCAGTCCCTTGGCGATGGACGGCAGGATCGGGTCCACCAAGCCGATCCCCATGAACGCCACGACCGAGGCGCCGGCGGTCGCCCAGACCGCCTTGGGCTGGCGAAGGATGCTGGTGGCCCCTTCGTCGAACGGGTCCTTTCCCTGCATGGTGTCCCACTCTCCTCGTGGAAGCCGGTCCTGACGGGGGCGCACGGCCGGGCCGGATGCCTGTGCGATACACAGAATAAGTTAGGTTGGCTAATAAATGCAAACTACACCTATATTTGCCGGTGGGAGCCACGCTGCGGACGGGTGACCGTCCTTGACGTGGCGACCCGGGAGGGGGACCGTGGGACGCTATGAGGGGCGAACCCAGTTGCCCGAAGTGCGGTGGCCGGGTCAGGGCGCCCGGTCTCTTCGCCGACTCCTGGCAGTGCCCCGCGCACGGCCCGGTCCATCCGATGCAACCGGTGGTCCCGCCCAGCGTCGAGGCCCTCTCCGTGGTGGTCCACCGCGCGCAGGTACCGGTGTGGATGCCGTGGCCGCTGCCGGTGGGCTGGCTGTTCACGGGCGTCGCGCACGCAGGCGACGACCGCAGCGGCGGCCGGGCCACCGCGCTGGCCTGCACGGGCCCCGGCCCGCTCGGCGGGATGGGCGAGATGCTGCTGGTCGCCGAGGAACTCGGCGTCGGCCTCGGCGCCCGCTACGCCGGTATCGAAGGCCCCGACCCCGGCCCCCGGATGCGCGTCGAGGGTCCCCCCGTGGCCAAGGTGCTCGCCGCCGGCCGCCCGACCCCGCTCTGGCAGGTGCACGGCGTCCCGGAGGACCGGGCGGTCTTCGCGGGCGAGGCGCGCGGGCTCTGGCTCTGGGCGATCGTCTGGCCCCAGCAGTCGGCGCTCCTCATGTACGACGAACTGGTCCTCACCGACCTCCGCGACGCGGGCGCCGAAGTGGACCTGGTGCCCTGCGGCGCCCTCACCCCGCGCCTGCTCGGCATCCCCGAGGCGCCGCCCCGGCAGGGCCCCGCCCCGCGCTGAGCGCCCCAGGTGCGCGGACGGTCGGGCACGCACGTCCGGGCGAGGTCCGCGCGGTGGCCGTCGGTGGTTATCCTGGAGCGTCCCCACCGTCCGCCGCGAGCACAGGAGTCACCGTCGTGCGTATCGACCTGCACACGCACTCCACCGCGTCCGACGGTACGGACACCCCGGCCGAGCTGGTCCGGAACGCGGCGGCGGCCGGACTCGACGTCGTCGCCCTCACCGACCACGACACCGTGCGCGGCCACGCCGAGGCGCTGGCGGCCCTCCCCGAAGGCCTCACCCTCGTCACCGGCGCCGAACTCTCCTGCCGCCTCGACGGGGTGAGCCTGCACATGCTGGCGTACCTCTTCGACCCCGAGGAGCCCGAGTTCGCCCGCGAGCGCGAGCTGGTCCGGGACGACCGGGTGCCGCGCGCCCAGGCCATGGTGGCCAAGCTCCAGGCCCTCGGCGTGCCGGTGACCTGGGACCACGTGGCCCGGATCGCCGGTGACGGCTCGGTGGGCCGCCCGCACGTCGCCGCCGCCCTCGTCGAACTGGGCGTCGTCCCCACCGTCTCCGACGCGTTCACCCCCGAGTGGCTCGCCGACGGCGGCCGGGCGCACGCCGGCAAGCACGAACTCGACCCCTTCGACGCCGTCCGCCTCGTCAAGGCCGCGGGCGGGGTCACCGTCTTCGCCCACCCGGCGGCCGTCAAGCGCGGCTCCGTCGTCCCCGAATCGGCCATCGCCGAGCTCGCCGCCGCCGGACTCGACGGCATCGAGGTCGACCACATGGACCACGACGAGGCCACCCGCGCCCGGCTGCGCGGCCTCGCCGCCGAGCTGGGACTGCTCACCACCGGCTCCAGCGACTACCACGGCAGCCGCAAGAGCGTCGCGCTCGGCGAGTACACCACCGACCCCGAGATCTACGGCGAGATCACCCGGCGTTCCGCGGGAGCCTTCCCGGTGCCGGGTGCCGGCGGAGCCCTCCGCAGCTGAGGGCCGCACCACCCCTTTTCCCGGCGGCCGGATCTCCGGCCGCCCGCCGGTGCCGCGCGCCCCTCGCACCCTCCCGCCGCCGTCCGTACCCCGGCCCCTCCCGCAGCCCCGCTCCGGTGAGCCGGGGGTGCTCGCGCGCGGTCCCACCCCGACCTGCTTCTTCTCTTCTCCCGCAAGGCTCACCGTGTTCGACGTCGCTGTTTTCGGTTCCCTCTTCCTCACCCTCTTCGTGATCATGGACCCGCCGGGGATCACACCGATCTTCCTGGCCCTCACCGCCGGCCGACCCGCGAAGACCCAGCGCAGGATGGCGCTCCAGGCGGTCGCGGTCGCCTTCGGAGTGATCGCCGTGTTCGGCGTCCTCGGCCAGCAGATCCTGGACTACCTGCACGTCTCCGTACCCGCGCTGATGATCTCCGGTGGTCTGCTCCTGCTGCTCATCGCGCTGGACCTGCTCACCGGCAAGACGGACGAACCGACGCAGACGAAGGACGTCAACGTCGCGCTCGTGCCGCTGGGCATGCCGCTGCTGGCCGGACCCGGCGCGATCGTCTCGGTGATCCTGGCCGTGCAGCACGCGCACAGCGTGAGCAGCCAGATCTCGGTCTGGGCGGCGATCGTCGTCATGCACGTGGTGCTCTGGCTGACCATGCGCTACTCGCTGCTGATCATCCGGGTCATCAAGGACGGCGGCGTGGTGCTGGTGACCCGGCTCGCCGGAATGATGCTCTCCGCCATCGCGGTGCAGCAGATCATCAACGGCGTCACCCAGGTCATCCAGAACAGCTGAGCCGACCCGGGCCGCCGGGTTCGCCGGCCCCGGACGCACTGCGCCCCCGTACGGAGATCCGTACGGGGGCGACTCGTCATCTCATCAAGGCGTACTGCCGGAAGGTGTTACGAGGCCGAGCTTTCTGCCGGCCGAATGTAGATGCGCTGGCCCATTGCCGCGGCCTGCTGCACGATCCGGTTGACGGAGGCGGCGTCTACGACGGTGCTGTCCACGGCGGTACCGTCGACATCGTCGAGTCGCATGATCTCGAAGCGCACAGGGCTTCCCTTCGTCTGATCCTCCTGCTGGAGAACTACTGGTCGGACGGGGATTCCCGTCCGCAAGGATGAAGGAAGCGCGGCCTCACGGTCCCGCTCCCTTACGAGGGGTACAACGGCGCACCCCCCGGAAAACATTCCCTACGCTAAGGAAATTTTTTGGATGTCTAAGTACCCGCAGGTAATCACGCCACCACGGACGTCGAGTCGTCCATGACCGATGCCGACTTCCCCACCACCCCGGACGACATCCGCGACCGCCTGGACCTGACGAACCAGCTCCTCCACCGCGTGCTCGCCGAGGTCTCGAAGACCCCCTCCACCCACGCGATCTTCGTCGACGCGGGTTATGTCTACGCCGCCGCCGGGCTCCTCGTCACCGGCACCGAGGACCGCCGCTCCTTCGACCTCGACTCCGGCGGGCTCATCGAGGCGTTCATCGAGCAGGCCCGCACGATCTTCGCGGACAGCCGGCTCCTGCGCGTCTACTGGTACGACGGCGCCCGGCGCCGCATCCACACCACCGAGCAGCAGTCCATCGCCGAACTGCCCGACGTCAAGGTGCGCCTGGGCAACCTCAACGCCAACAACCAGCAGAAGGGCGTCGACTCCCTCATCCGCACCGACCTCGAATCGCTCGCCCGGCACCGCGCCATCAGCGACGCCGCACTCGTCGGCGGCGACGAGGACCTCGTCTCGGCCGTGGAAGCCGCACAGGGGTACGGCGCCCGGGTGCACCTCTGGGGCATCGAGGCAGGCGAGGGCCGCAACCAGGCCGAGCCGCTGCTCTGGGAGGTGGACAGCCAGCGCACCTTCGACCTGGACTTCTGCCGCCCGTACGTCACCCGCCGACCGGTCACCACGTACGAGGACGAAGGGCCTGCGCCCTCCCGCGAGGACGTCCGCTTCGTCGGGGCACAGGTAGCCGCCGCCTGGCTCGCGGCCAAGGGCCGGGAGTCCCTGGTCGACCTGATGCCGGGCCACCCGTACCTGCCGGGCTCCGTCGACCAGGACCTCCTGGTCGAGGCGGAACGCCTGCTCCAGCACTCCCTGCGCGGGCACGCCCCGCTGCGCCGGGCGCTGCGCGACGGCTTCTGGCAGCACCTCCAGGCGCAGTTCTAGGGTTCGGGTGGGCCCCGGTGGGGCCACGGGGGGCTCCGGACGGGGCTCAGAGGCCGGACCAGAACGCCACCAGCGCCGCAGCCGTCTCCTTCGGGCGGCCGGTGTTGGGGGAGTGCTCGGCGCCCGCGATCGTGGTGCGGCGAGCGCCGAGGCGACGGGCCATCTCGGTGAGCAGACCGACCGGCCACACGTCGTCTCGCTCCCCGGAGAGGACGTGGACGGGCAGGCCGGTGGCGGCCAGTTCGTCCACCCGGTCCGGCTCCACGGACAACTGGCGGCCGGTGGCGAGCAACTGCGCCGGATCGTTGCACAGCCACCGGCGGCGCAGATCCTCACCGCCGCCGGTGTCCGCGTCCTGCGGCGGGTCCAACGCCCGCATCGCCTCCCACACCTGATCCATGGTCAGCGCGGACAGCGCTTCGCCGAGCAGCTTCACCTTGTCCCGCTGCCCCGCGGAGACTTCGGCCGGGCCGGACGACATCAGCGTCAACGAGCGGAAGGGCGTGGGGTCCTGGAGTACGGCCGCGCGGGCGACCTGGCCGCCCAGCGAATGGCCGAGCAGATGCGGCAACGTGCCGTCGGCGCAGTCGAGCGCCTTCGCCTGCGCATGCACGTCCATGGCCAACTCGACCTGGGCGTAGTCATCTTGACGACCCGTCCCCCGACTTTCGTACTGCCCCCGGCCGTCCACCGCGACGGCGCGGAAACCGGCGGCGGTGAGCGGTTCGAGGAGGGCGACGAAGTCCTCCTTGCTCCCGGTGTAGCCCGGGAGCATCAGGACCGTGCCACGCGCGTCCGTACGCGGTGCGGCGTCCAGGACGGCGAAGTCGCCGCGCGGGGTGCGCAGCGTGCGGGCGCGGGCACAGGGGGGCGGGGTGAAGGTCGGCGGCCGGCTCATGGGACGAGGTTAGGCGCTGCCCCGTCCCGTCCTGCGGACGGCCCACGCGAACGCCGGACGGCCGGAAACGCCGGACGGCCCCGTCCCCCCGGTGTTCGGGGGAGCAGGGCCGTCCGGTACGCGGTCGCTGCCGCGGGAGAATCAGCTCTCGGCCGACGCGGCCTCGGCGGTCGCCGGGCGCGTACGGCGGCGACGGGTCCGGGCCGGAGCCTCGGCCGCCTCGCTCGCCACGGCCTCCGCCTCGGCGACCACGGAGGTCTCCGGCTTGACGGCGGCACGGCGACGGCGCTTCGGCTTCTCCTCCACGGCGTCGGCCTCGGCCACCGGAGCGGCCTCGGCCTTCACGGCGGTCTTCGGCGCGGCGGCCTTGCGCGTACGGGGCTTCGTCTCGGGCTTGGCCTCGGCCTTCGTCTCCGTGGCCGGCTTCGCGGCCGTACGGGGACGGCGGCGCGTCCGGCTCTCGGACTCGGGCTCCGAGGGCGGAGCGATCTGGAAGTCGACCTCGTCCGCGGCGGGCTTCACGACCCGGGGACGGCGGCGCGGCTTCGTCTCGGCCTTGGCCTCGGCGGCGGGCTCGGTGAAGCCCACGGCGACGGCCACCGTCTGGATACGTCAGCCTCCGGCCGGGCGCCGGGGTGGCGCCGGAGGAACTGGGCGCGTACTGCAAGGAACGGCTCGCCGCGTAC
>NZ_JBSFVR010000184.1:0-14505 GCF_053592415.1 Streptomyces sp. NPDC002690
TCCTTGCGGTCCCGGGTCGAGTAGACCTGGAACTCGATTCCCGTGCCCTGCTGGATGATCCGGAAGCCGAGGTACCCGGCGGGTGTCCCGATCGGCGCACCCGGGCACCCCGGCCCGCGACCGGGCGCCCCGCCCCGCCCCGTGGCAAGGCCCCAGGACCCGAGGTCCCGGGGGCCTCAGCGCTCCTCGCCCGGCGGGCCGGGCCGCTTCGACGCCGCGGCCTTCACCTTCGCCGCGTACTCGTCCACGTACTCCTGCCCGGACAGGTTCAGGATCGCGTACATGATCTCGTCCGTGACCGCCCGGATCGCGGCTTTCTGGTTGTCCAGCCCGGCGTACCGGGAGAAGTCCAGCGGCTCGCCGAAACGGATCGTGACCTGCCGGATGCTGGGTACCTTCTGCCCGGGCGGCTGGATCTCGAAGGTGCCGACCATCGCGCAGGGGATCACCGGGACGCCCGACCTGATGGCCATCACCGCGACCCCGACCTTGCCCTTGTAGAGGCGCCCGTCGTGCGAGCGGGTGCCTTCCGGGTAGATGCCGAGCAGCTCGCCCTTGGCGAGGACCCCGAGCCCTTCACGGATGGCCGCCGAACCCGCCTCCTTGCCCGACCGGTCCACCGGGATCTGGCCGATGCTGTGGAAGAACGCCGCCGTCAGCTTCCCCTTGATCCCGGGACCGGTGAAGTACTCCGCCTTCGCCAGGAAGGTGATGCGGCGCTTCAGCATGGCGGGCATCAGGAAGTGGTCCGAGAAGGACAGGTGGTTTCCCGCGATGATCGCGGCGCCCTCGGCCGGGACGTGGTCGAGTCCCTCGATGCGGGGCCGGAAGAGCAGCCGCAGCAGCGGGCCGAACACGGCGTACTTCAGTACGTAGTAGAACACGGAGGGTGAACCTCGCTCTGCCGGATCGGCCTCGGGCTGCTTCGTGCCGGACACCCGACGCGGGTGGTGCGGGCCCGTCAGTGTAAGCCGTGCGGCGCCCGGGCCGGCGGGTACGCGGACCGGGACACCACATCGGCCCGGTTCAGGCGTCCCGGACGGCGAGCATGCCGAGCGTGCACAGCCCCAGCACCACCCACCCGAACCAGAGCCAGCCGTTGCTCCCCAGCGCCACCGTGTACGCCGTCACCGCCACCAGGGCCGCGACGGTGATGACTCCCATGGACTTCGTCGATCCGGACATGCGCGCACGCTCCTCGTCGGCCGCGCGGCCGTTGGGACCATGGTCACCCCGGAGGCAGGTGCCGCGCTACCGTCCGCGCGCCTGCAAAGAGGCCAGATACGCGTTGTACGCCGCCAGCTCCTGGTCGCCGTCCCGGTCCGCCGCCCGGTCCTCGCGCTTCGCGAGCCGCTGGTCGGAGCGGTACCACTGGAAGACCAGCGCGATCAGCACCAGCACGGACGGCACCTCGCTGAAGGCCCAGGCGATGCCGCCCGCCCAGCTCTGATCGGCCAGCGCGTCGACGCCCAGCGAGGCCGGAGGGTGCTTGTACGACTCCACCATCGGCTGGGACGCCATCATCAGGGCGATGCCGAAGAACGCGTGGAACGGCATCCCCGCGAAGAGCTCCAGCATCCGCATCACGTAGCCCGGCCGGTGCGGGCCGGGATCGATCCCCATGATCGGCCAGAAGAAGACCAGCCCGACCGCGAGGAAGTGCACCATCATCGCCAGGTGACCCGGCTTCGAGCCCATGAGGAAGTCGAAGAGCGGGGTGAAGTAGAGGGCGTAGAGGCTGGCGATGAAGAGCGGGATCGTGAAGACCGGATGCGTGATGATCTTCATGTAGCGGCTGTGCAGCAGCATCAGCAGCAGCTCGCGAGGGCCCTTGGCGCCCCGTCTCCCCGCCACCGGCAGCGCCCGCAGCGCGAGGGTCACCGGCGCGCCCAGCAGCAGCAGGATCGGGGAGAGCATGCTGATCACCATGTGCTGGATCATGTGCACGCTGAACATGACCATGCCGTAGTCGTTCAGCCGGGTGCACATCACCAGGGCGATGCTGAGCACCCCGATCACGAAGAAGACGATCCGGTTGACCGGCCAGTCGTCCCCACGCCGCCGCAGCCGCACCACGGCCCAGCCGTACAGGGCCAGTGCCGCGAGGCAGCCGACCAGGAAGAACGGGTCTGCCGAGAACGCGAGCCCGCGGCCCAGTGTGAACGGCGGCAGATCCATGTTCATGCCGTGCCCGCCGTGATCCATCTGTTCACTCCTGCTGGGGGACGTCCCCGATTCGTGCCGGTTGTCCGGTCCAGACTAGGACTGCCCCCGGCCGCACTCGCGGCCGGGGGCAGTCCCGGGGTGTCGTGGCCGCTCCTCCGTGAGCGGGGGAGCGGGAACAGGAGGGAGCGCGGGGGCTCAGAGGACGCAGTCCACCTCGGCGTACCGCTCTGCCGGAACGGTCTTGAGGGTCTCCACCGCGGAGGTCAGCGGCACCATCCGGATGTCCGTGCCCTGCAACGCCGTCATCATGCCGAACTCGCCGCGGTGCACCGCCTCCACCGCGTGCCATCCGAAGCGGGTGGCGAGCACCCGGTCGTACGCCGTCGGGGTACCACCGCGCTGGACATGGCCGAGAATGACCGGGCGGGCCTCCTTGCCGAGGCGCTGCTCCAGCTCGATCGAGAGCTGGGACGCTATCCCCGCGAAACGCTCGTGCCCGTAGATGTCCTCGGAACCGGTGGCGAAGGCCATCGTGCCGTCCTGCGGCTTGGCGCCCTCGGCGACCACCACGATCGCGAACTTCTTGCCCGCCGAGAAGCGCTCCCCGACGACCCTGGTCAGCTCGTCGATGTGGAAGGGGCGCTCCGGCACGACGATGGCGTGCGCGCCGGCCGCCATGCCCGAGTGCAGTGCGATCCAGCCGGTGTGACGGCCCATGACCTCCACGATCAGCACCCGCTGGTGCGACTCCGCGGTCGTCTTCAGCCGGTCCAGCGCGTCGGTGGCCACACCCACGGCCGTGTCGAAACCGAAGGTGACGTCGGTGGAGGCGATGTCGTTGTCGATGGTCTTCGGCACGCCGACGATCGGCAGTCCCGCCTCGGAGAGGAGGTTGGCCGCCTTCAGCGTGCCTTCGCCGCCGATCGGGATGATCGCGTCGAGACCCAGATCGGCGACATGGCCCCGGGCCCGCTCCACGCCACCGCGCAGATGCGCGGGCTGCACCCGGGACGAGCCGAGGATGGTGCCGCCGAGCGCCAGGATGCCGCCGACCGCGTCCAGGTCGAGCTTGCGGTAGTCGCACTCCAGCAGACCGCGCCAGCCGTCGTGGAAGCCGATGACCTCGTCGCCGTGGTCGACAACCGCCCGGTGCACTACGGAGCGGATGACTGCGTTGAGACCGGGGCAGTCGCCGCCGGACGTGAGGACACCAATGCGCATTGCCCGAGGAACCTTTGCAACGTGGGCCGACGACCGGACCGCGTCGTCCGGCTGAATACCCGCCACCCTACCGGCGCAGGGTGGCGGGACCGAACCCTCTGTCCGCCTGCTGGACTCCGCTCAGTTGAGCCGGAATCAACTCAGCCGAAACAAGGCCGACACATCAGGCCGGCTGCGTCGCCGCGGCGATGCGCTCCGACCTCAGCGCCTCGTACCAGTGGTCGTTCACCGGCGGCAGTGCGTTGACGTCGAGGGCCAGCTTCAGCAGCAGATCGGCGATCAGCGGGTTGCGCGCCAGCACCGGACCATGCATGTACGTCCCGAACACGGTGTCGCTGTACGCGCCCTCGGTACCGTCGCCGGTGCCGTTGCCGCGGCCCACCCGGACCCGGGCGAACGGACGCGCCGTCGGCCCGAGATGGGTGACGCCCTGGTGGTTCTCGAAACCGGTGAGCGGCGGCAGGCCGAGGTTCGGGTCGATGTCGCCCAGTACGTCGCCGACGCACCGTGCGCCTTCGCCGCGGGTCGTCACCACGTCGAGCAGCCCGAGGCCGGGCTCCCGCTCCCCGAGGTCGTTGATGAACTCGTGGCCCAGGATCTGGTAGCCCGCGCAGACCGAGAAGATGATCGCGCCGTTCGACGCGGCCCGGCTCAGCCCGCCGTCGCGGCGCAGCCGCTCCGCCGCCAGCCGCTGCGGCCGGTCCTCACCGCCGCCGATGAGGTAGATGTCGCCCGACGTGGGGATCGGCTGGTCGCTGCGTACGTCGACCCGCTGCACGTCGAGGCCGCGCTGCCGTGCCCGCCGCTCGACGACGAGGGCGTTGCCCTGGTCGCCGTAGGTGCTGAGGAGGTCGGGATAGACCCAGACCAGACGCAGACCGTTGTTGCTCATGCTTCGTCCTCTCCGGAGGCCCTGGCGGGGATCAGTTGCCGACACGACGGCGCAGATCCTGGAAGGCGGTGTAGTTGGCGATGACCTCGATGCGGCCGGGCGGGGCCAGCTGGACGGCCTCGTCCAGGGTCTCGCAGACACGGAAGTCCAGACCGGCCACTTCGAGCCGGACGGCGAGGTCCATCTTGCGGTCCCCGAGCACGAAGATCGGGTGACCGGACAGCTGCGTGTAGTCGACGTCCCACAGCCAGGAAGTGTCCGTGCCGTCCGCGCCGCGCGCGTTGACGGAGAGGATCACCGGCGTCGGCGGGGGGTCGATGAGCGAGAACGTCTCCAGCCAGCCGGCCGGGTTCTTCGCCAGCAGCAGCCGCAGCTCGCGGTTGTGGAACGAGACCACGTCGTAACGGCCCGCCACCGCCTGTACCTGGTACATCCGCTCCAGGGCCACCTGCGGGGGCACGCCGAAGACGGCCGCCACGGCGGCCGACGAAGTCGCGTTCGCCCTGTTGGCGCGACCCGGCAGCTGGAGGTGGATCGGCCAGGCCGAGCCGTGCGGGTCGAGCACGTAATCGCCGTTGAGCGCCCAGCTCGGCGCGGGACGGCGGAAGCCGCACTGTCCGCAGAACCAGTCGTCACCGGGCCGCTGCATCACGCCGCCGCAGGAGGGGCAGGACCAGGCGTCGTCCTTCCACGCCTGCCCGGCCGCCACCCACACCACGTTCTGGGACGACGAGGCCGCCCAGACGATCAGCGGGTCGTCCGCGTTGGCGATGATGACGGCCTTCGAGCCCGCCAGTCCTTCGCGCCAGTGCTCGGCCAGCATGCGGGTCTCCGCGGCTCGGTCGAGCTGGTCGCGGGAGAGGTTGAGCAGTGCGATCGCCTTGGGCGTCGTGTCGCGCGCCACTCCGGCGAGGTACTTCTCGTCGACCTCGATCACGCCGAACCGGGCATCCGATCCACCGGCCAGGGCCGAGGTGATGCCCGCGGGCATGTTCGCTCCGAGCGCGTTCGAGACGACGGGCCCGGCGGCCCGCAGTGCCTCGGCGATCAGCCGGGTGGTGGTCGTCTTGCCGTTCGTCGCCGACACGAGGATCACGTCCAGGTGCTGCGCCAGTCGCCCCAGCAGGTCGGGGTCGAGCTTGAGCGCCACCCGGCCGCCGATCACCGATCCGCTGCCGCGCCCCGCCGCGCGCGACACCGCCGCCGCGGCCTTGCCCGCCGTCACGGCCAGCTTGGCCCGCGGCGACAACGGCTCCGTGTTGCCTGCCATCGTCCTAGATCCTCCTTGCATCGGTCCACGCCCAGCCTATCGATGTCCAGCGCGACGGCCGCACCGCGGCACCACGGAACTGGGCGGTCAAGGCGGACCGTACCCTTACGGCCATGCGAAACCGCCCGATCCCCGGCAGTTCCGGAATCATTCGTACCGTGAGCACCCTCGGTGACCCCGTCCTCCACCGTGCCTGCGAGGACGTCACCGATTTCGGTCCCTCGCTCACCCGGCTGGTGGAGGACATGTTCGCCACCATGTACGCGGCCCAGGGGGTCGGTCTCGCGGCCAACCAGATCGGTGTGCCGCTCCGGGTCTTCGTATACGACTGCCCGGACGACGACGATGTCCGCCACCTCGGCCACGTGGTCAACCCCCGGCTGGTGGAGGCGGACGGCATCACGGTACGCGGCCCGGAGGGGTGCCTGTCACTGCCGGGCATCGAGGCGGGCACCCAGCGCTTCGACCGGGCGGTGGTGCGCGGGCGCACCGTCACCGGCGAGGAGACGGAGATCACCGGTACGGGTTGGTTCGCGCGCTGTCTCCAGCACGAGTGCGACCACCTGGACGGCACGGTCTACACGGAACGGCTGACCGGACTGCGCCGGGCGCGGGCGTTGCGCAAGGCTCGCCGGGCGCCCTGGGCCGCCACCGGGGACTGACCCCGGGGCGTTCAGAAGCCGGGTGCGCCCGGCTTGTCACCCACCTCGGCCAGCCGGCCCCAGAGCAGGTCGGCGAGGCTGCGCACCAGGCGTTCGCGCGGGACGGGCCGGTCGCCGAGCCACCAGTCGCCCGCCGCGTGCATCATCCCGACGATGCCGTGGCCCCAGATCCGGGCCGTCTCCTCGCCGTCCGCCCCGAGGTCCACCCGCTCGGCGATGACCCGTCCGAGCTCCTCGCCCAGGCGCCGCAGCAGCGGCACGGAGTGGCGGCCGGTGTCGAACCCCGGCTCGGGGGCGGGGACGTCGTCGGACGGGTGCATCAGGAAGCGGTAGACCTGCGGACGGGCCTCGATGGCCGCGAGGTAGGTGTCGAGGGTGTTCTCCACCCGTCGGCGGCGTTCGGCGGGCGCGTCGAGCGCCGCGCGAAGATTGCCCAGCAGGGCGTCGGTGTGCCGTTGCGCGAGGGCGCGGTAGAGGCCCCCCTTGTCGCCGAAGTGGCGGTAGAGAATCGGCTTGGTGATGCCCGCCTCGGCGGCGATGGCGTTCATGGAGGCCCTGGGGCCGTCCCTGAGCACCACCCGGTCGGCTGCCTCCAGCAGTTCCCGGCGCCGCTGCTCGGCCGCCGTCCGCTGCCGATCTGCCTGTCGTGCGGTCTCCATCTGTCGCCCTTTCCCCACCCCTGACACCTCTGGCCTGGCGCTTTGCGCGCGCCCGGGCAACGTAACACCCCGCCCCGGAAAGACGCGGACCGGTCCATGAGCGGTTGACAGCGGCTACTTGCCGGTAACAGACTGCTGTTACCGTAAGTAACGCGATGTCGGGCAGTACATGGAGGGGAACATGGCCGAGTTCACGCTTGAGCTCAACGAAGACCAGAAGCAGGTGCGCGACTGGCTCCACGGCTTCGCCGCCGACGTGATCCGGCCGGCGGCGTCGGAGTGGGACGAGCGTGAGGAGACCCCCTGGCCGGTCATCCAGGAGGCGGCCAAGGTCGGCATCTACTCGCTCGACTTCTACGCCCAGCAGTTCTTCGACCCCACCGGCCTCGGCATCCCGGTGGCCATGGAGGAGCTCTTCTGGGGCGACGCGGGTATCGCCCTGTCGATCGTCGGCACGGGCCTCGCCGCCGTGGGCGTCCTGGCCAACGGCACCGAGGAGCAGATCGGCACCTGGATTCCGCAGATGTACGGCGACGCGAACGACGTCAAGCTCGCCGCCTTCTGCTCCTCCGAGCCCGACGCCGGTTCCGACGTCGCCTCGATGCGTACCCGCGCCGTCTACGACGCGGCGAAGGACGAGTGGGTGCTCAACGGCACCAAGACCTGGGCGACCAACGGCGGCATCGCCAACGTCCACGTCGTGGTGGCCGTCGTCGACGCCGAACTCGGCTCGAAGGGCCACGCTTCCTTCATCGTGCCGCCGAACACCCCGGGGCTGTCCCAGGGGCAGAAGTTCAAGAAGCACGGCATCCGCGCGTCGCACACCGCGGAGGTGGTCCTGGAGGACGTCCGCGTCCCCGGAGCCTGCCTGCTCGGCGGCAAGGAGAAGCTCGACGAGCGCCTGGCCCGCGCCCGCGAGCGGGCGAAGTCGGGCGGCGAGCGCGTGAAGAACGCCGCGATGGCCACCTTCGAGGCGTCCCGCCCGGCCGTCGGCGCCATGGCGGTCGGCACCGCCCGCGCCGCGTACGAGGTCGCCCTCGACTACGCCAAGACCCGCACCCAGTTCGGCCGCCCGATCATCGACAACCAGGGCATCGCCTTCCAGCTCGCCGACATGCGCACCCGGATCGACGCCGCCCGGCTGCTGGTCTGGCGCGCCTCCTGGATGGCCACCACCAACAAGCCCTTCACCTCGGCCGAGGGCTCGATGTCGAAGCTGTACGCCAGCGAGACCGCGAAGCAGGTCACCGCCCAGGCCGTCCAGATCCTCGGCGGCAACGGCTTCACCCGCGAGTACCCGGTGGAGCGGATGCACCGGGACGCGGCGATCTACACCATCTTCGAGGGCACCAGCGAGATCCAGCGCCTGGTGATCGCCCGCACGCTGTCCGGCATGCCGATCCGCTGACACCGGGACGCCGAAACGGCCGGGTGTTGTCGGCCAGCACCCACCAACCGCCCGGGCGGCGCTCGGTGGCCCGCTTCACCACCAGCAGATCCTGCTGGAAGGGGTGGCGCAGGATCACCACGTCCCCCGGGCGCACCGGAGCCCCGTACTGCACGAGGAGCCGGTCGCCGTGATAGAGCGTCGGCACCATCGAGGGCCCCGTCACCTCCACCACCTGAAACCGCACCCCTGCCGCCCGCCCGTTTCCGGGCCCCTGCGCAGGCTCCGCCATCTCCGCTACCTCCCCGGTCCGTTCGTCCGCGTCCAGTACACCGTGTCGGGCGCCGCTCGTACATTCGGCCTCGGGCGCTCATCCTCACCCCGGACTTTTGGCCTAAGCCCATGGGGGCACTAGCCGAAAGGCGTGCTCCACGGAGTAATGTCCCACCTGAGAAGACGATCACGAGGAAGGACCGCTCCATGCTTTCCCGCCTGTTTGCCCCCAAGGTCAAGGTCAGCGCCCACTGCGACCTGCCCTGCGGTGTGTACGACCCGGCCCAGGCCCGCATCGAGGCGGAGTCCGTCAAGGCCGTCCAGGACAAGTACCAGGCCAACGAGGACGCGGACTTCCGCACCCGCTCGGTCCTGATCAAGGAGCAGCGTGCGGAGCTCGCGAAGCACCACGTCTCCGTGCTCTGGAGCGACTACTTCAAGGCCCCGCACTTCGAGAAGTACCCCCAGCTGCACCAGCTGGTCAACGACACCCTGAAGGCGCTCTCCGCCGCCAAGGCGTCGAACGACCCGGCCACGGGCCAGAAGGCTCTGGACCTGATCGCCGAGATCGACAAGATCTTCTGGGAGACCAAGAAGGCCTGATCTCAGGTCGGGACCTCCGGCCCGCGAGCTTCGCGGGTCGTGTCGCCCCACTGACCGCACCCGGTCCGCGGGACGCCGTGCATGGCGTTCATCACGCGGGCCGGGTGCGGTCTTTTTCGTCCGGCCGCACAGGCTGACACTCCCCCTGTGCGACGCGTTCCTTGAGGGAACGCCGGGAGTTCTTCCTCGGGGAACGCGGCAGCCGGCGGAGCGGAATCAGCGGGGCCGCTGAGCGGTTTGCTGAAGGCGCTCATGGAGACAGGGGGCGTCGAGACGCGCGTCGGTGACACGGTCACGCACGTCGGAGAGGAGCCAGCCCAGCAACTCGGTAGAGGCGTCGTACTCCTCGTAGAAGCCCATGCGCAGGTCGGTGATCTCGCACTCGAACATCACGTCGTCGACGAGGTCCGCCAAGTGCGCGTCGGCGGCCGGGGTACGGGTCGCGGTCCATATGTTCAGCCAAGGGCGCAGGCTGTTGGTGGCCACCGTGATGACGCTGAGGGAGTCCCTGGCGGACACGGGGCTGGGGTGGGTGTGCAGCGTGCTCTGCCACCACGCTGACCAGACGTCCCGGAGAGCCTCGGTCAAGGGCGAGTCCCAGGTGGTCCATCCCGCCTGAACCAGGCGGGATGCGATGAGCTCCTCGTCGATGTGGAGCTCGCCCGTGACGAGAAGGCGGATGATGCGCGGGGCGAGGCGACGGTAGAGGCGAGGGAAGTCTTCCCAATGATCAGGGACCTTTGCCGCGACAGAGGAAACCACGTCGTCGGTCATGAGGTGCAGCGGCCCGGAGAGTTCGGTGAAATCCCGCTCGTCGTAGCAGTACATGCACCCCGTGACGGGGAAGGGAACCTCTGAGGCGAAGGCGCGGTCCAGGGCATCGAGAGTGGCCGTGAGCTGCTCGGAGACAGACATGAAGACCTGCCGGGGGAACTCCGTCCGGGTAACCGGAGAAGATCCAAAGCTATCAGGCCGTCCCCCTGTTCTCGGGCGATGTCCCGATGGTCCGAGTGGAGGGTGCCGAAGTTCCGTGAAGGGATCAACTCCGTTCCCCGCAACGCTGAATGGGTAGGGCCGCGTGGGCGGGACCACGTGGAGCTCGCCTCCATCCTCCCTGGACGTCATCGAGTCCGGTGAACTCGCCCTGTACGAGCGAGCGAGCCTTCGAACGACGAAGCGCGGCAGCCTCCTACGGGGACAGTGCCGTGGCCACTCCGACCAAGGCCCTTGCCTTCCGGGTCGCCGCCCGTACGGATCGCTGACCGGAGCTCCGGGACGGTGGGGCCCCGGCACCCTTCTCAGGCCGGTGTTCCGCCCGGCCCGCCCCCGGTCCACGGCCGTACCTCGACCACCGCGTCCACCGGCAGCGGGCCGTACAAGTGCGGGAACTCCTCGCCGCCCTCGGCCATGGCCTCGTGGCGCAGGGGTGCGGTGAGGCGGGTCGGGTCGATGACCAGGACGATCAGCTCGACTTCCTCGGAGCCGTACAGCATGCGGGCGACGGCGGGCAGTTGGTGGGGGTGGGAGAGGTGGATGAAGCCCTCCTGCCGGAGGGTGCGGCCCCGGGTGGACCAGGTGTAGGCACCGTCGTGCAGGGCTGCTGCCCAGAGGGCGGGTTCGGTGAGGTGGAGGAGTTCGGTCATGCCTTCACGCTAGGCCCTTGGCCTGCCGCCAGCAGGCGGGCCTCCACCTCCGGGGCGAGGCCGACCGGGGGCCGGTCGGGGCGCTGTGGGGCGACCCCGCCCACCGACTTCAGCCAGGTCCAGGTGTCGGCGACGGTCTCGTCGACCGGACGGCAACGCAGCCCCGCGGCGAGGGCCTTGCTGACGTCGCCCCGGTGGAGCGTGTCGTGCATCTCCCCGGCGGGCAACCAGACCGGGAGCTCGGTCCAGGGCTCCACGCCTGCCGCGAGGATGGTGTCGGGGTCGGTCCAGCGCAGCTCGGCGTCGGAGCCGGTGACCCGGACGCAGGTGTCCAGCAGCTCGCCCAGGGTGGCGTGACCGGACTCGCTGACCGTGTTGTACGGGCCGTGCAGGCCCCGCTCCGCCGCGTCCAGCACCCACGTGGCGAGGTCCCGGGCGTCGATGTACTGGAGCGGGCTGTCGTGGGGGCCCGGCGCCAGGACGGGGCCGCCCCGGGCTATCCGGTTCAGCCACCACGGGAGCCGGCCGATGTTCTCGTACGGGCCGAGGATCAGGCCGGGGCGTGCCAGCAGGGCGCGGTCGCCGAAGGCGTCGAGTGCGGCCAGCTCGCCGCCGAGCTTGGCCTGCGGGTACGGGACCTCCCCCTCCTCGTCCGGAGAGGCGCCGGACACGAGTGGGCCGTCCTCCGGCAGTCCGGCGGGGGTCGGGTACGCGTACACCGAGCGGGTCGAGACGTACGTGTAGTGGCCGGCCCGGTCCGCGAGCAGGCGGGCCGCGTCCCGGACCGCCACGGGAGCACCGGTCCAGGTGTCGACCACCGCGTCCCACTCGCCGCTTTCCAGCGCCGCCAGACCGGCCTTTCTCGCCGTCCGGTCGCCACGCAGCGCCGCCGCGCCGGGGGTGGGCTGCCCGCGGCCCCGGTTGAACATGGTGACGTCCCAGCCGCGGGCCAGTGCCGCCTCGGTGACGGACCGTCCGACGAACTCCGTGCCGCCCAGAATCAGGATCTTCATGATGCGACTCTGCCCCGGTTCGCAGGCGAAGGGAACCTGGCCTCGCTGTCGGCAGATCGGGGAACGAACGCGGGCTTCCGGGAGTTCGGCGCCCTCTCGCCCTGAACCCTGTGACCCGCGGCCCCGGAACCCGGCGCCCCGGAACCCCGCGCCCCGAACCCCCGCCATCGAACCCCCGCGCCCCGCGCCCCGTACCCCGTGGCCGGACCGCGCTGGCCGGTCAGAGAGCCGGGGCCCGTAGCTGGACGTCCTGGGGCAGGGCGCCGCGTATCGCGGCCAGGGCGGCCGTGAAGTCGCGCTCGGCGCGCGCCGATTCGTAGAGCGCGCCGTCCAGGTGCAGGGCGAGGTGCACGTCCGGGTCCGAGCGGCGCAGGGAGAAGAGGCAGCTCATCGTCGCGGGTCGTTCGGTCTCCCCGGCGGCCCCGGCGCCGCCGGTGACTATGGCCACCGGCTGGTCCCACTCCAGGACGCAGTCCGTCAGCGCGCCGTCCGCGAGGGCGAACGTAGCGCCGTCCGGGAGGGGTTCCACCACCGGGCGGAGGTCGTCGAGGCGCTTGCCCTCGAAGTCGACACCCCGGATGCGCAGCTTGATCACTCCGCCGTCCGCGAAGACGGTGGCCGCGTCGGAACCCAAGTGGTCCCGGTACCAGCCTGCCCACGACTCGTTTGTCATGAGCAGGGACTGTAGCCCCTGCTCACAGCACGATTCGTGGCGCCCTCCCCTTAGGGTCCCCCGTCCGTACCGGTCCGGGGCCGGCGATCAGGAGGCGGTCAGCACGATCTTGCCGAACTGGTCGCCCGTGAGCATGCGTCCGAAGCCCTCGCGGGCCCGGTCCAGCGGCAGGACCGCGTCGATCACGGGCCGCACGCCGGTCGCCGCGCAGAAGGACAGCAGGTCCTCCAACTCGTCCTTGGAGCCCATCGTGGAGCCGACGATCTTGAGTTCGAGGAAGAAGATCCTGGTCAGCTCGGCGTGCGAGGGCCGGTCGCCGCTGGTGGCGCCGGAGATGACGAGAGTGCCGCCGGGGCGCAGGGACTTCACCGAGTGGGACCAGGTCGCGGCGCCGACCGTCTCGATGACGGCGTCCACGCGTTCGGGCAGCCGGGCGCCCGGCTCGAAGGCGTCGACGGCGCCCAGTTCGACCGCGCGCTTCCGCTTCGCCTCGTCCCGGCTGGTCGCGTAGACCCTCAGGCCGGCCGCGCGGCCGAGGACGATGGCGGCGGTGGCGACCCCGCCGCCCGCGCCCTGGACGAGTACGCGATCGCCCGGGCGCACGCCGGCGTTGGTGAAGAGCATCCGGTACGCGGTGAGCCAGGCGGTCGGCAGGCAGGCGGCCTGCTCGAAGCTCAGTTCCTTCGGCTTGGGCAGTACGTTCCAGGAGGGCACGGCGACCCGTTCGGCGAAGGTGCCCTGGTAGCGCTCGGTCAGGATGGAGCGCGGCTCCTTCGGTCCGACGCCGTGACCCGTCTGGCCGATCACCGAGTGCACCACGACCTCGTTGCCGTCCTCGTCGACGCCGGCCGCGTCGCAGCCCAGGATCATCGGCAGGCGGTCCTCCGTGATGCCCACTCCGCGCAGCGACCAGAGGTCGTGGTGGTTGAGCGAGGCGGCGCGGACCTCGACGGTGGTCCAGCCGGGCCGGGCCTCGGGAGCGGGGCGTTCGCCCAGTTCCAGGCCGGACAGGGGGTTCTCACGGTCGATGCGGGCTGCGTAGGCGGCGAACATGCCCCGACCCTAGGCCCGGCCGCCGCCCGATCCAACCGGCTGCCGGTGTGACACGCGCCGCGTCTCCCCGCCTCTTGCGCGGACCGCCCGGCGATCTCTCATGTCAACCGGGGTTGACGTCTCCGGCTTGTCAACTTATGTTGACAGCATGACCGAAGCAACGGACCTGGCCGCACGTGCCGGGGATCGCGATCCGCGCGTCGGGCTGCGGGCCGTCGCCGCGCTGCGGCGGCTGCTGGAGCAGCTCGAAGCCGTACAAGTCAGAAGCGCCCGCGTCAAGGGCTGGTCGTGGCAGGAGATCGCGGCCGAACTGGGCGTCAGCAGGCAGGCCGTGCACAAGAAGTACGGGAGGAACTGATGTTCGAGCGATTCACCAAGGAGGCCCGGGCCACCGTCGCCGGAGCCGTCACGCACTCCCGGAGTGCGGGGGAGGACAGCATCACCGAGGAGCACCTGCTGCTCTCCCTGCTGGACCAGGAATCGGGCCGGGCCGCGTTCGCCCTCACCGCGCTCGGGGTCACCGACCGCCGGACCTCCCTGGAAGCGGCGCTCGGCGAGGCCCGTCGACTGGGCGGTCTGACGAAGGCCGACACGGAGGCGCTGGCCGGACTCGGTATCGACGTCGGCGAGATCGTGGCCCGCATCGAGGAGGAGCACGGCGAGGGCGCGCTGGCCGAGGACGGCCGGGGACGCCGCCGCCGGTCCGGACGCCGTCCGCTCACCGCCGGCGCCAAGGGTGTTCTGGAGGGCTCCCTGCGCATCGCGGTGGGCCGGGGGGACCGCTTCATCGGCGGGGAGCACCTGCTGCTGGCGCTCGTCACGCGGCCCGGGGTGGTGGCGGACGTGCTCGCCGAGCACGGCGCCTCGTACGCGACCGTGGAGCGCGCGCTGTACGGGGCGGGGCGGGAAGGCGGGGGAGTAGCTGCCCGGGCGGCGTCATCCGGAATAAAAATAGTAAGAGAGTAGGGTAGGGAAAGACGGAGTGTATAA